>NZ_BMBX01000008.1:0-152441 GCF_014634905.1 Sporomusa sp. GT1
TAAAGTGCTCATTGAGCACCGCACATCTGGCTTTTTATGATGCATTACTTACATTGTTCAGTTTTCAGGGAACCGCTTTTAATAGTTTTGCTTGGTCAATCACAGAAGTTTATAATAGCATTTTCATTTGTTTATGTCAACACTATTATTCATTCCAATTATTACCGCCGCTCGCAGCGACTTTTATAGATTACCATGACTTCTTCATTATGTCAAATGTTATTTTTTTGCTTATCCATATCTTCATCGACAAGTCCCTTGCGGGAATATCAATTTATCAAATGAATTGACTTTTGTCAACCTAAAAATCAAATAACGGTGCTTTTCCTTGTCAGGAAAAGCACCGCATTAGCTCGAAAGCCTTGTCTATTCTACTTGTGTTGTCAGGAATATTGGTAATGTCATATGCGAAATCTGGTCTTGCAGTTCCTCAATACCGTCAATATGGCGATCTTCATCATTGAGGATTTCTTCAAGAATCTCACGGGTAGCGAAATCATTGACATCGCCTGCCAGTCTTATGGCTGCATTATATGCGGCAATTGCCCCTTCTTCCGCCGCATGGTCATACTCAAGCTGCTTAGGGATGTCGCTGCCAATATGGATTTCTTTTAGTTTGGAAACAATCGGGGTACCTTCAAGGAATAATATCCTTGCAATCAGTTTCTCGGCATGCTTCATTTCTGAAATGGCGCGCTGCTCAAATCTATTGTGGAGCTTGTCGTAGCCCCAGTTAGCACACATTTCAGAATGAACAATGTACTGGTTAATTGCACTAAGTTCGTCAGCAAGAAGTGAATTTAAGGTTTCAATCAATTGGGGATTTCCTTTCATTCGGTAAAAACTCCTTCCTGTTATGTATTTTAGGCTCAACCCTATGTTCAAGATACCATTTTTATCCTCTTTGCGCAATAGAAAATTAATTCAAATCCTAGTAAAAACCCACCTTATTTTTTATCCGATGGCTTAACCCCACCTGAAGCTAAGTCTACTTTATCTCTTAAGTCTATGATGCGTTTAGCCTTGCCTTCCGACCGGGCAATGGTCTTCGGTTGTACCAGCCGCACGGTAGCATCAATGGATAGAATAACCCGCAGCTTATGGCGAATCATATCCTGCAAGCCTTCCAGCTTGCGGAAATCCTCCAATAACGTATCATCTGCCAGTTCTACCATTACTTCCAGGTCATCCAGATAGCCTTTTTTCCGAACTATAATATTGTAGTGAGGTCCAATTTCCTGGATTCCCACCAGTACACTTTCAATTTGGGAGGGGAAGATATTAACCCCGCGAATTTTAAGCATATCATCGGTACGCCCTTGTACTTTATTCATCCGTACCAGCGTTCTGCCACACTTGCAAGGCTCCGGATTCAGACTGGTAATGTCACGGGTACGGTAGCGCAGCAACGGGAAGCCTTCCTTGGTCATAGTGGTGATAACTAATTCTCCTGTTTCGCCATAAGGCAATGGCGTACCGGTCACCGGGTCAATAATCTCAGGATAAAAATGATCTTCATTAATATGCAACCCTGCCTTGCATTCACACTCGCCGGAAACACCAGGCCCGATCAGTTCACTCATACCATAGTTTTCCACTGCACTAATGCCCCACATGCGTTCAATGACTTGCCGCAATTCTTCCGAACAGCCCTCAGCCCCAAACAAGCCTAACCGGACATTCAAGGACTTCGCATCAATCCCCATACTATAGGCTGTTTCAGCAAGGTATAAGGCATAGGACGGTGTACTCACCAACACGGTAGTACCAAAATCCTGCATCAGCATAATTTGCCGTTCAGTATTACCGGTAGAGGCCGGCACGATAGCGGCCCCCAGCCGTTCCAACCCATAATGCAGGCCAAAAGCGCCTGTAAACAAACCGTAGCCAAAAGCCACCTGCGCAACATCATCATCGGTCGCGCCGCCGGCAACAGCAAGCCGTGTTACCATCTCTGCCCATAATTCTATATCATTTTTAGTATAGCCGACAACCGTAGGCTTACCGGTAGTGCCCGAAGAAGCATGTAAACGCACAATCTTCTTCATCGGTGAGCTAAATAAGCCATACGGATAATTATTGCGAATATCATCCTTAGTAGTGAAAGGAAGCAAGCTTATATCCTGTAATGACCGGATGTGATTAAGGCCGACTTTTGCATTATCCAAAGCCTGCCGGTAAAAAGGAACATTTTCATATACGCGCTGCACTACCTGGCGCAGTCGCTCAAGCTGCAGCTCTTCCATCGGTTTCCGGGCCATACATTCGGCGTCTTTGTCCCATATCATACACATAAAATCCTTCTCCTCACATAGTAATCTACTAACATAATCCCGAGTACCTTGTCTTCAATTATCTCATCGTGTCTTAACAATCAAACAGCTACCTTTAGCAACAACAAAACAAACAGCGAAGTAACCAACGTCATAATTAATGAAAATATAAAAGCAGTGCGAATGATCTGGTTTTCCTGTCCTAATTTATCAATGGAAGCTGCCGCGTTTTGTAATTTGGCCGGAGATATCATACTTGCCAGACCGCCGCCAAAAGCCAGGCCAGCCGTAATAATAATTGTTCCTACTAAAGACATATCCAGATTTTTGGCTGTTGTCATTGTATATTTGCCAAACATCGCGATCGTGGATGCCTCACTGCCGGTAATAAAGCCGCCGAATAGACCAATAAAAGCAACGACTGCCCCGTAAGCATCCTGAAAATAAAATGCAGAATAATCGGCCAGCACTTTCACCATACTGGCAGTTTCAAACTTTCCAGTCACCATGCTGTAGCCAGACATATTCATGATTTCGCCTATGGAAAAAAATATGGCCGCAGAAAAAACCGGTCTTGGAGCCCGTTTCCACCAGATACGCAAAGTACTTTTAATCTGTTCTCCCGTAGGACGAATAAATGGTATCGACATAATCGTACTAACAAAAATCCAGGTATACGCATTCCATAAAGCTCTTGTATCAATAGCACTGCCATCAGCCGTTATACCGGCAACCGGCAGCTTTACTACTCTATATAAGAAATTAAACATATCTTTGGGTACATTTAAAATTAGAATAAAAGCAACTAATATAATCCAGGGAGTTAGCGCCCGCCACAGTGAATATTGACGCTCATACGCAATCTCTTCAGCACTCAGTTTACTCTTATCAAACACCTTTTTTCCTAATGCAAGCAGCAACATTACCATGGCTATAATAACGGCAATACCACATAATACCCCTGTCAATACAACCAAATTGTCATATTTATTGCTGAAATACGAAACCACACCAATAACCGCTCCGGTAAGCAAGCAGGGAAATAAACCTTCTCTGATTCCCTGCCATCGTCCTACAATCCAGAGCATACACAATCCTATTAATGTGGAAACTACCGGCAAAAACATATAAAAGGCCATTCCTGCCTGCGCCAGCGTAATCTCATGCCCTTTACCGAAAAAGCTGTTGGCAATATCGACAAACACAACAATAGGGGCCCCTAATAGCGCATACGTGCACAAAGAGTCATAACCTATTGCCGGCAAAGCGATTGCTACCTGAGTCGAATAACCCATAGCCAACAGTATCGGCGGCAACAATGAAACCGGAGTTGCACCAACCGATACCATTAATGTACCAAACCCAATATTAATCAGCATAATTTGAATTGCCCGGTTTTCACTGGCTATCGTTTTAATAAAAATGATAATTCGTTTAAGAGCCCCTGTCTGTTCCATAAACGCCATCTGCAGCAAGGAGGTCGCAACAATAAGCGAGACAGCAAACGATCTGATAAAACCCGCCGCTGTCGAACGCAGTATTACTTCCACACTTGTCTGGAATACAAAATAAGCAACTACGGAAATCACTAACCATCCGACAATGCCGCTTATATCTGCTGCCTGTTTCCAAATGATAAGCATAGCCAAAATAACGGCAACCGGCAGCAGTGTGAATACTAAGGTCTCCATTTTATCCCTTCTCTCCAGCAAAATTCTACAAAATAAAAACTCCCGTCCCTTATAATAAGGGACGGGAGTATAATTCCCGCGATACCACCCTTGTAGAGCCGCCAAACCATTCTACCGGCTCCTCCTCACTAGAGTACGGGCAAGACATACTGCTTACCGATACCCCCTTCCTGCTAACGGCGGAAGCTCCGGCCACACCTACCAACTCTTCAACCCATCAAAATGAGTCGCTGAATCTTCAGCTAGCAACTCCGAGGTGTACTTCACGATTCAACCCCAGTCCGGCTTTCACCAGCCGCCGGCTCTCTGCGCTGTAATTGAATGCTACTTCTCCTCTTCATAGTCTTTAGGATAGCTATATGTTCAATTGTAATTCCACTTGTTGTTTTTTGTGTTTTTTAAACAGAAATCGTTTACATTGAGTATAATATAACAGCACATCTGTACTTTGTCAAGCTTAAAATTCCTGTTTGTTCCATCCTCCTCTTTGCTCTTTTTACCCGAAAAATCAACACTTGCCTTCCTCATATCCGTTTCATTCTATGTGCCTTGTTTGCAAAGTCTTCAATCCCCAGATAATAATCCAGGCTGTATTTGCCTGGCCCCACAAAAGCCGCCCCGAAAAAGCTTATCCCGTCTTCCAATGACTGAGAAGCTTTCTGTAATCCCTTGTCATCTATCATTTGACTGGAAAAGGCTACAAACATATTGCTTACCAGCAGAAAACAAGCCGGGCGATAGAATAAGCCCAGAGCAAACAAAAGTCCCCCGCCAAACTCGGCAAAACTGGCCATAAACCCCCAGAATACCGGCGCGAACTCAATGCCGAAAGTACCCATCGCCTTGCCAAGTCCTGCCCATTTTGCCGTGCCGCCAATGATTTTCGGCCAGCCATGCCACATAAACATACCACCTAACCCCAAGCGAAACACCAGAAGCGCCATATCCAGAAATTGAGAAAGAAATTGCGCAAGCTTCTGCAATAATTGCTTCATAAAAATCACATCTCCTCATTTTTGCTGCGATTTACCTGACAATCCCGGTGGTAACGTATGCATTTTTCGTTTTGCGGAAATATCTATTTACAGTTTACCTCATTCAGGACAAAATTATAGTAATCCTCAGCCACTCCTGCTCCCAGCCAAATGTTGACAGATTTTCATTGTCACAATATACTGAATTTTAGACGGACTTTAAGCAGACTTATGGAGGGATAAGCGATGAAAACAGTATTTCTCAATGTAGCCAAACTGGACTTTGACAACAAACTTGATTTTTCACAGCTAGCTAACTTGACCACTGTCACTACCTATGCTGCCAGCAGCGACCAGGAAATTGTAGCCAGGGTCCAGGATCAGAACATTGTCATTACCAAAGAACTGCCTGTAGGCAGAGAAGTAATTCTTGCGTTCCCGCCCTCTGTCAAACTCATCTGCGAAGCAGGTACAGGGTATAACAATATTGATATGAACGCCGCCAGAGAGAAAGGCATCACGGTCTGCAATATTCCGGGTTACAGCACTGAGGCAGTCGCCCAGTTGGCCATCACCTTTGTCCTCAGTCTGAGCGCTTCGCTGACAAAGCAGCAAATTATGCTTAAACAAAAAAACTACGATAATTTCACCAAACACCTGGCAGTGCCGCATTGCGAATTGCAGGATAAAAACCTGGGTATTATCGGTTCAGGCACTATCGGACAGCAGGTAATCAAAGTTGCCCGTGCTCTCGGCATGAATATCCTGGTATATAATAGAACGCCCAAATCCTGGAGCGACCCCGGCATCCAGTCTGTTGCGCTGGAAGAACTGCTTACACAGAGTGATTTTATTTCCCTGCATTGCCCGCTCACCCCGGAAACCAAACACCTCATCAACCAGGACCGTTTATCCCTGATGAAGCCATCGGCCTTTGTCATAAATACCTCCAGAGGAGCTCTCATCAAAGAAACCGATTTGATTGCCGCCCTGCAGGCAGGAAAAATTGCCGGCGCCGCCCTGGATGTCCAGGACCCTGAACCGCCGGAACTGACCAATCCGCTGTTTGACATGGATAATGTGATCCTGACGCCACATATCGGCTGGAAACCTTTTGAGGCCAGGCAGCGGCTGATTAATCTGTTGGCAGGCAACATCCAGGCTTTTATAGAGGGAAAACCTATAAATGTTGTAAGTTAAGTCTAAAAACAGGGCTGACCGGAAAATACCGGCAGTCCTGTTTTCGTATGGCTACCCGCTGCTGCGCATTTAGTTAAAAACAGAAATTTCTCATTTTTCCCAAGACAAATGGATAATTTGGCTATACAATAATAATGGGTACTACCTATGTCTGCCCAAATCCTTTGGTCGTAACTTTGCATGATTAAGGGAGGCCGATAATGACGAAACTGAGCACTGTAAAACTACAAGACCTGGTTACATTGTCGTTTTTACAAGAATTTCAGGATAACTTCGCCTTAAGCGTAGGGGTGGCCAGTTTAATAGAGGATAATTTAGGACAGGCCATCACTTGTCCCAGTTGTTTTTCCACCTTTTGCCGGGAAATTGTCCGGACCAGTGATGTCGGGTTAAAACGCTGCCTGGGTAATGACATGCGGGGAGCGGCCAAAGCTATGCAAACCGGCAAGCCGGCAGTATACCAATGCCATGCAGGGTTAATTGACTTTGCCGCCCCCATCATCCTTAACGGCAGAGTCCTTGGCACAATTTTCGGCGGCCAGGTGCTGACTGCAAGGCCGTCCGAGGAGCATTGCCGCAAAAATGCCCAGGAATTGGGTGTCAGTACCGATAAGTATCTGGCGGCTATCAAAGAAATTCCCATTGTTAGCAGGGAAAAAATCCAATCGGCCGCGAAAGTGCTCTTTTTGGTGGCCAACACTTTATCTAAAAATGCTTACCAAACACTGAAACTGAAAGAAAATAACCGTGAAATCATCCTGGCCTATAACCGTCTCGAAAATACATTCAACACGATGTCTGACGGCGTGTTAATCATTGATGATCACGGCATTATAAAGCAAGTCAACAGGATTACCGAAGAGCTCTTTGACCGGCCGGGTTCCGCCCTGCTGAATAAATCTGTCAAAGAGTTGATGGGAAGCCAAGCGCCGTTCATCGAGAAGGTTTATAAAGAGCAAACAGCCTATAATGACTTTGAAATTTTTATCGACACCAAGCTGGGGCGCCTCCACTGTTTATCTTCCGGCAGACCGATACTGGATGATGAAGGAATGCTGTCCGGCGGTATTATTATCCTGCGTCCGATAAAAAGAGTACATAAGCTTATCAACCGTTTAAGCGGAGCCCAGGCTACTTTCCGGTTTGACAATATTATCGGACAGTCGCCCGCCATTCTCACAAGCATCCAATTAGCCTCCCGGGCAGCGGCAGGAATGTCCAATGTTCTCATTGAGGGCGAAAGCGGTACAGGAAAAGAGGTCTTTGCCCAGGCCATCCACAATCAGAGCGCAAGATGCAAGGGACCTTTCGTGGCCGTCAATTGCGGCGCCATCCCCCGGGAACTCATAGTAAGTGAGTTATTTGGTTACACGGAGGGCGCCTTCACCGGCGCCAAGCGCGGCGGCAGGCCGGGCAAATTCGAATTTGCTGCCGGCGGCACCATTTTTCTTGATGAAATTGGCGATACGCCGCTCGAACTGCAGGTGGCCCTGCTCCGGGTAATCCAGGAACGCAAACTGACCCGCATGGGAGACAATAAAGTTATTCCAGTTGATGTAAGAATTATTTGCGCCACTAACAAGAATCTGGCTCAGGAAGTTGCCAAAGGTAATTTTCGCCAGGACTTATACTATCGCTTACATGTTATCTCCCTAAAAATCCCCCCTTTGCGCGAACGCTCGGAAGACATCCCGCTGTTATTCAACTATATGCTGCATACCATGGGCTGCGAGTGGGGCAAACCTATCAAGAAAGTTGACCCCGCAGTAATTACCCTGCTGCAGCAATATCATTGGCCAGGCAATGTCCGTGAACTGCAAAATGTTGTGGAAAGGGTTATCAGTGTTGTCAATGAGGATACCGTCAGGGTTGAACATTTACCTGAAGCGATTATCCAGCCTGCAGCTTTGACTATCGCTCTGCCGCCGGCAAGAACAAATGAACTGTTACGCTCCAGAGAAATGTTCAGACAAAACCGGAGTGAACAGGAACGCCAGCAAATAGTTGAGCTGCTGCGTAAAAGCAATGGCAATATCAGCTATACAGCCAAACAGCTGGGAATTGCCCGCAGCACACTGTATCGAAAAATGAGTCAATATAATATACCCAATTAACAATGCAGCTTTAAATTCAAGGCGGCTAAGTTTCAGACAGGATGTAACCCATCTGAAACTTAGCCGCCTTTATCTTATCAACCGTAGGAGGCATCTCGATTATTGAACATACCATTTACTATCTGCCTGATAAGCTGCTTTTTTAGTTTAGTCTGATTTTCAAAGCGCCCCTGCCGGGCAGCCTGCTCGCGTCCCAGCTCATAGCAGGTACTGTTATCAACATTAACAAGAATACCCGGCAAGCCGATCTCGGCAAAATCCCTGGCATGCTTTACCCAAAAAGCTTCACAGCAGGTGCCAATAAACACCTTGCAGCCAGCCTGTTTTAGAGCTTTCAGGTTTTCCTCAAGCATCTCATAGTTTTGAATAGTAATGGGCGCCAAACCGTATTCAGCCGCCAGTGCATAAGCGTCGCCAACATCACAGCGTCCGCACTGCCCGCACCCTTCCCGGTAACGATACCTGCACTCTGTGTCTTTGGCACAATAGGGAATGAGCAGCGTTGTCAGCGGTTGCTCAAAAATATTTTGTATCGCGCAGTTACCAACCACAGTAAGCTCATTTAGTTCTGCCGGACCGGCGCCCCAGTTCAGAAACTGCAATTTTTCCAGAGCTTTCAGTATTGTGTTGGTGAAATCGTCTGCTGTCAACGTTGGAATGCAAGCATGGCATTCCCGAAAACAATCGTTTACCGTATTTCTGATCTGCTCAGGGGTAGCGGCAATATGTAATAAATTACTTTCCAGCCGGGATATTACCTCTAACGGATAGGCCTCGAAAGTACCGGTTAGGGAGATAGCGTCAATACGCTGCCGGCTGCTGTCCACAGACATAGCAACGGTAATTAGCGACTGTTCTTTCAAGGTACTTCGCAATTGATAACCGGCTGGACGGGAGACCGACCGGCTGCCGAATACCCATTGCCTTGCAGCAACTTCCTGACAGGACGTTTGGTAATAGGCTTCTTCCCCAGGTGTCATTTTTCCCTCACAGGCGGCAACCTGGAATATCCGGCAAAAACCGGCGGTGATTGCTGCCTTGATTACAGCAGGCGGCGGCGGAGCACCGAGCACTGAAGCCAGACTGGCAAGACTCTGTTTAAACAAATCAACTTCCTTGTTTACCAGCTTTTCGGTAGGAATACGCAAAGCCCGCAGCAGGGTGTGGACATCACTGTCACTGACACGGATATAGCCCTGACAGAAAAACGCCGTCCCCTGCCGTGTGCCGCTAAACCAGGCAATTTGACGGCCTGCCACTTCGATGGCTGCAGGGTATTGGTATTGAGCCTTTACACCCAGTTGGCTTAATCCCTCGATGATGGCGGCAGCAATTTGGTATCGCAGGGTGTCCGCCTGATTTGCCGCAGCCTGCCCGGCGCGCGGCAATACCACTGCCCAGCCCAGCAGCGAACCATCCCAATAAACAGTGTTTCCCCCTGTCAGCCGGCGATTAATGTCAATCGACTGTTGTTGACAGAAATCCAGCCTGACTTCCTGTTCAGCACGCTGATAGTGTCCAAGTAGAACACAACCGGCAGTAAACTGAAAAAAACGCAGCGTATCGGGGATTAACCGCTCGCGGCAGGCAAGCAGCAAGGCTTTATCCAATGCTATGTTTTGGGAACACGTCAGGCAGCCTGTGTCTATAACCCGCCAGCCTGGTTTCATCCGGGTTTCCCTCCCTCAATGACGGTCCCGGCTACAGTACACGGCCGGGAACTGCAAATTTTGTCCGGCGTAATCAGAGAAATGCGCGGTTAACGCAAATACGCCCGGTTTGCTATGGCAAAATGCCGCAGCAGGTTTCCTGATAAACAACCTCATAGCCGAGCGACTGTACATAATCCACCGTTTCCCGGGCCGGATAGGCAATGGCGTCAAAACCGGCTTCCACCGCCAGCCGCTCCACCGTCCGGGCATATAGTCCCGGTGGCCGGGCACACCCCAAAGCCAGCGGGGTCTGCGGCAATAAGCGCCTGGCCGTTTGGAAAACTTCGGCCACCCGTTCAGGTGGCGGCGGCAATACGCCTTGCATAGGAGTATTGGTCAAAGGATTGAGGAGCACCAGCACCAGACTTGCCGCCCCTTCTGCCGCCACCATGTCAAGGGCGGCATATTCCCCGCGGATGTTACCGTAATGCAGGCCGATAACAATATGGGGCGAAGCCTTCAGTCCGGCAAGCCGCGCGGCCCGCAGACTGTTCTGATAGTCTGCCGGGGTATGCGGCAGATGGTAGACCTCACGAATGGTGTCACTGTCGCCAATCAGGTCAAGCGCCACCCGGGTCACATTGGCGCCGGCCAGCAGCCTGGCTGTTTTTTCTGTCAGCAAGCCAGGATGAACGACTACAGACAACCCCATGCCGGTCATTGCTTTTAACGCGCCGGCAAAGGGCTCCAGCGGTACACTGCCGTCCCGGCAGGCCCCGCCGCTAATCAACACTCCCCGGCAGCCGCGCCCCAGCAGCTTTTTGCCCAATTGCACCAGTTGTTCAGGCTCAGGCGCCGGCAACATAGTAGTTAACAGGTGCCCCCGGCAGTGTTCGCAGCGGCACTGGCACTCAGAACCGGTAATGCTGATATTGGCAAAAGAGTGGGCGTTGTTTTGAAATAACCCATTGTCGTAATGTCGCGCGCCTGGCGCATAAAAGGCAATACTATTCATCCCATATCTGCCCTTTGACAGTAGTCAGGTCAGCCGCTTCCGGCCAAAACGGGTAGTTGCGCAAAACAGGACCCGGGCGCTCGTTTCCATACGGCCGGTTACAGGCAACACAACCGGTCCGGTCAGGACAACCTGAAGTCATGAAAGGCGCGCCTGCCGCCAGCTGGTCCCCTAACAGCTCCTCCAGCCGCCTGCCATAACTCATGATTTTCCCCTGTGGATCAAAGGCAAAATCAGCCAGGCCGATTTGTTGTTTATTTAAAAGATAGGCCGCCAGTTGAATGCGCCGGTATTGTCCATAGGACGGCGGCTCACAGCTGCCCAGCTTGCTGCCGGGTTCCGGACAAAAGGAGAACAGATGGGCCTGCGCCCCGTATTGATTGGCCCTGGCTATGGCCTGAACCATGGCTTGTTCGGTTTCACCCAAGCCGACAATCAGGTGAACACTGACCTGTTCACAACCAAACACGGCAACCGCTTGCTCAATGGACTCCCAGTACTTGGCCCACCGGTGCGGCCCGCCAACTGCCGCCCCCCGCATAGCCGCAAACAGCTCCGGTGTCGCAGCATCTACCGCTATGCCCACCCGGTCGGCGCCACCGGCTTTAATGGCCTCAAAAAAAGCCGTTGCAGCCGGCAGGATGGTGGGTGATACCAGAACGCTGAGCGGCAAATCGGTCCGGGCGCTCAGTTCTGTTACCATACCGATACAATCAGCCGCCGCCCGGGGATGAGTAACCATCGACAGGCAAATCCGGCCGAGTTTTTTGACTTTACCGGCGGCCGCCGGTGGCGGCTGCCGTAAAATGTCGATAATAGCCGCCAAGCTGTATACCGGCCATTTTACCCTGATGAAGGTGTTTTCCTCCGGCTCGGCCTGCCGTTCCCTGGCCAGGCCGCAGTAGCTGCAATTGGCGCGGCATCCGTCCTGATAAGTCATTAACAAGTTTAAGCTGCCCGGACAGGCATTGCGGTAAAAACTGCCCGGCTCCAGGCCCAGCGCCATAGCGCCGGCCAGGCTGGTCTGCACAAAATCGGGGCTTTCCCGTCTGCTGGAATTATCCATGACCGGCCTCCTCTCAATACAAATATTACTTATTTACAACGTGCTAAAGCTTTGTGCAGGCGGGTAGTGTGTTGGCAAAAGCGGCAGTTAAACGCCAGTGTTGGAGCGTTGTCAATGCACTGCCCGCCTGCCTGCCAGATTCTTTGCTGCCGAATAGATACCACCCGCTTACTGTTGGGCAAAATACTCCGGAAAAGCAATCCAGCTGCGCCGGATCAGGGCGGTGAATTCGGCGGGGTTATCTGTCCAGCCCTGATTGCGGCTTACCAGCCGGTCGCAGGCAACGGCAAACTGGGGACCATACTCTGCCTCAAGCGCACGGGCATAGCTTGCGGCAACCGGCTCTTTCCCCCGGCTGTCCAGGTGCCTGAGTACCGCCCCGGCAGCCAAACCGCCGCTGACAACGGCATTCATAATGCCGGCGCCGGTAATGGGATGAGTACAGCCGGCGGCATCGCCGGCCACCAGCATCTGTCCGGCAGCCACACAGCGAACCAGGCCGCCGGCCGGTATCAGGCCGCCGGTTGCGGCCAAACCGGCTTCAGCCCGCACAATTTGCCTGGCCGCCAGCTGGCGGCAAAAATCTTTCAGCAAACTTTTGAGGCTGCCTTGGCAGGAATGATGTACCGCCACCCCGACATTGGCTGTTTTGCCTTTCGGAAACACCCAGGCATAGCCGCCATAATAGCCGGCATCAAAATGAATTTCCGCCGTTGCCAGCGCTTTGGTCAACCGCATTTCATACTGCAGCGCGGCACACAGCTCCTGCGGCGCGTTGCCCAGCGTTTTGCCGACAACCGACCGCGGACCGTCACAGCCCAAAATATACCGGGCACTGATTCCGGCGGTGTGAACGCCGTTGGTTACTGCAGTTACCACCTTATCGTCAATGCCGGTCACCCGGGCTGCGCTCATAACCCTGACACCTGCCGCTTTGGCCCGCTCAACCTGATGTTGCTCCCACAGCCCCCGGTTGAGGATATACCCCGGCGCCCGCAGCACACTTGCCGGCCTGCCGCCAATAAAGGTGGTAATGCCCGGAACCGGCTGGGCAATATCGCTTTCCTGGAGCACGGTATGGCGCGCCATAACGACAGGCACGAACTCGGCACACTGAACCTGGCTGCCAATGCTTGGCCGCTGCTCCAGCATGGCCACCCTGAGCCCTGCCTGGCCCAGACGGATTGCGGCAGCGCTGCCCGCCGGTCCAGCCCCGACGACAACAGCGTCATAGTGTTCACCGGCCGGCTTCACAGCACACCTCCCCCAGAGGACTCTGCTGCACCGGCTGCGTCGCTTTGGCCTGCTCAACAGCCAGCAATACGGCTTCAATAAAATGTTCGGGCCCAACACCCGGAATCTCAGCCTGGTGGCTGCGGAAAAACTCCCGGATAATGCCGGCAATCCGCCTGCTGTCAGCCGGCGTATTTTTCAGGGCTGTTTCCAGATCATTGATGACTCTGGCCGGATAGGCAAAGAAATCGCCGCTGATAAACAAATATTTAATGACCCGGGCGCCTTCATCCAGACGCATTTGCACCCGGATCAGACCGCCCGGCGCCTTATAGCTGGCCGTGCAGTCAACGGTATTGAGCACAGCGCCGGCTTGGCCGTAAATCCACTCCGGGCTCTCAAACTGCGGCAAATACGCTGCCAACAGTGCCGTTTCCCGGGCAGTAAGCTTGCCGGGAACAAATTCATAGGCCAGTGTTTGCCGCAGGCCGGTTAACACTGCCTGCTTGATTACCGCGTCCGGCGGTACATAACCCAGCTGCCCGGTAAGGGAGGTTACCCGCTCCCGCATGGATGTAACGGCTTTATCACTCAGTTTTTCCAGCGGAAAACGCAATACCCGCAGCATCTCATCAATGTCAAAATCCACCAGCAGGCTGCACTGGAAGACAAAAGAGCCGGCCAGCTCGGTGCCGCCGGTGCCGGCAATTTTCCGGCCCCTGATTTCAATATCATTCACCGGGCGATAGGCGGCCTCCAGCCCCATTGTCCGCAGCCCAGCGGCCATGGCCTCACACAGCAGGCGGTACATGCCCTCCACCTGCCGGGGAATACCGGGGGTGTTTTTGCCGGCATACAGCTCCCAGCCTAATTCCAGCCGACCCCAGTACAAACTGCCGCCGCCGGTGATTCGCCGGTTGATGTCAATGCCGTTTTCCCGGCAATAAGGAACATTCACTTCTAAAAAAGTGTTTTGGTGCAGCCCCACCAGCGCGCACGGCTTAAATTGCAGAAACCGCAGGGTATTGGGAATCAGCCCCCGGCTGTGGGCCTCAATAATGACCTTATCCAAAGCCATGTGCTCGGCGGCGGTACGCGGCACCGAATCCAGGACCCGGAAAGTAGTGCCGTTATCCGCAGCAGGCATTTGCTTTTTCCGCCTCCACCATCCAGGACCGCAGCCCGGCAGCCGACATCAGACCGTTAAGCTCTTCCGGCCGGGACAGCTCAATCTCGGCAAACCAGCTATGGTAAGGCAGGCGGCCAATAAGCGCCGGACTGGCCAGCACTGCCTGGTTTACATTGGTTATCCTGCCGCTCGCCGGCGCATAGATGCGTCCCACCCATTTGCCCGCTTCCAGCGAGCCGCAGGTACCGCCGCCTTCCACCGCTGTACCGGCAGGCGGCAGCGACAAGTATAATACATCCCCGGTGATCTCCAGACCATAAGAAGTCAAACCGAATAAAATTTTGCTGCCTGTTCTTTTAATCCACTGGTAATGCGTGTCATACAATAGTTCCTCCGGAAAATTCCGGCTGGTACCCTCCATCGTCCCTGCTCCTTTCTCAAGCTGACATTTATTCCTCCAAAGCCATTAACAACAGTTCGGCAACATTCATGACCTGGAGCGGCAGTTTTTCCGCCCTGGCTGCCTTTTCCAGCATCTGCTCACACTGCTGGCAGGCTGATACCACAATAGACGCCTGGGTTGCCGCCGCTTCCCGGATACGTTTCCGGGCAATGGCATCGGCCAGGGTCTGGTCGGCCCCCTGCAAATTCCCCCCGCCGCCACAGCAGGTGGACTCCTCGCCGCAGGTGGCCATTTCACTGAAATTAAGGCCGGGAATACCGGCAATAATTTGCCGCGGCGCCGCCGTAATCCCGCTGTTGCGGCCCAAATCACAAGGGTCATGGTAGGTAACCGTTGCCGTTAGCGCCTGGGGAACCAACTTGCCCTGCGCCAACAGTTCGGCCAGCAGTTCGGTCGCGTGAACCACTCTAAAACCAAGATCTTCGCCTAACAGCTCCGGATAGATATGGCTCCAGACATGATAACAGGAAGCGCAGCCGGTAACCAGGGTGGCGGAACCAAGCTGCCGCACCTTGTCGACATTATGCCGGGCATATTCGGCAAGGTCGGCCGCCTGGCCGGCGGCCAGCAGGGGAAAGCCGCAGCACCATTCTTCCGCCCCCAGGGTGGTAAAACTGACTTTTGCCTTTTCCAGCAGCTGTACCATGGCCACCGGTATTTGTGCGGCCCGGGGAAAAAAGGAGGATACACAGCCCACAAAATAGACAATGTCGGCTCCCGGTTCCTGGTCCAGATACCCGGGCACCTCCTCCAGGTCTTCCGCCCAGTCCAGCCGGGTGGCATTGGCGAAATTGGAAATATTTTTCTTGCTCTTCAAATTCCCGGCCAGCGCGGTATAGGCTGCCGGCGCTTTGCCCTGAGCCACCAGTTCGGTCCGCAAATCCTGCCATAAGGCCTGCAAATCAATTCTGGCCGCACAGGCGCGGGTACAGGCGCCGCACATCGTACACTGGGTAATCCGTCTGGCATAGTCCTCGCTGATTGAGCCGCCGCCATTTCGGGCAAACAGTTCACGGGCCAGCGAAATTTTTGCCCTTGGCGCCGCCGACTCCCAGCCGATTTCCCGGTATACCGGACAGTCACTGCGGCAATTGCCGCACCTGCCGCAGATCAGGGACTCCTCGATCAAATCTTTATAAAAACTGTCTGCGCTCATGACTTATTCCCCCGCCTTCCCTGGTATACCATGGTAGTGGCTGCCAGCAAATCCATTCCCAGGCCAAACAGTGCCGGCTGCAGCAGCAGGGGCGGCTCATACCGTTTGCCGGGATTCATAATATTGTTGGGATCAAGCAATTGTTTGCGCTTTTTCAGGGCAGCCAGCTCTGCCGGCGGTTGGCACCGCTTTACATACGGCGTGTTCCACAGGCCGATGCCATAAGGCTGGCCGCCATGCCGGGCACCGATATCATGCAGTTTTTTTACCAGCGCCAGCCCCTGCAGATAACCGATGGTATCGCGTTCGTCGGCATTAAACATGGTCATGACCATGGCATGACCTGGTGCTACAATATGGCCGTAGCTTTTTAACCCTAACTGTTTCCGGGTTTCAAACACAGCCACATCGGCCAGATAATCGGCCAGCTTTTTAATAGGCAGCCATAACTCGGCTCCCAGGAGGGACGGGCCCTCCCGTTTTAAGACTAAGGAAAAAAACCGGTGCTGCCATTCGTGCCCGGCCTCTTCTTCCCCCAGATCGCCGCCGTCCGCCTGGTGCAAGCAGCGCTCATAGTCCAGGCGGGCCGCAGCCGTTTGGGCTTTGGTGCCATCGGCGTCAAAGGCCACCGTGTAGGCAAGCGCCGCCCGTTGGTCTGCCATACCCAGCCGCTGCCTGAGTGAGTTACAGCCAGGATCGCTGAAATGCAGGTTAAAGGGCTTGTTGGCTAACGCTGCCGCCTGCTCGACAAAATCCTGCATTTGCTCAGCATTCTGAAACTCGGCCAGGCCATGCCAATCACTCTCCGGCTGGGACCGCACCTTAAGTTCGACCTCAGTCACAATACCCAGGGTTCCCTCAGAGGCGGCAAGCCAGGCAACCGGCGGTTCACTGGTTTGGCTTAATTGCCGCACGCTGCCGTCAGGCAGGACTACCTGGGCCGCGAGGACCTGTTCCGCTACCGGACCGTATGGCAAGCTGCCCAATCCATATCCCATCATAACCAGCCAGCCGCCGACAGTAGCGGCCTGGGCGCTGCTGGGATAAGAGCAGGCCGCCAGCCCCACCCGGTTTAACGCCCGTTCCAGCCGCCACCAGGTCAGCCCGGCCTCCACCCGGACCGTCTTGTTCGCTTGATCAATGGCTAATATATTGTCCATACCGTTTATGTCTACAAGTATGCCTTGCCGGGTACATACCGTATTGAAATAGACGGTAGACCCTCCGGCCCTGGTAGTGACCGGAAGCTGCTTGGCAGCGGCCAGCGTGACAATGGAGGCGACTTCTTCAGTAGTCTTAGGTCTGACGACAATATCCGGCAGCGTTTTGGCAACCGGTTTTACCAGAAAATCCGGTACAGGCGCCAGATCCCGCTCATAAAAGCCGCGTTCGAACAAATCGTCGGTAGCACGCTCGCCAAACATTTGCTTTACACTTGCCACCGTTTGAGCGTCCATAATTCTCCTCCTCCCTTACAAGGCTGGCTCGCGCGTCTACTCTGGTTTGGCATACTTGGCATGTTCTTCGGTGAAGAATGCATCAGCTGCATCGCCGTGAATCAGAGTTTGCAGCCCTGCTGCCAGATCATCGGGCTCCATGACACAAATCCAGCCGGCGCCATAACTGTCGCTGTTCAACAGCTTGGGATTGGCCGGCAGCTCGGTATTGGCTTCCAGCACTGTTCCCGACATCGGCACCTGAATTTTTCCGGCCCATTTGCCGGACTGAATGGAACTGAGCGTGGCCCCGGCCGCCAGCGTTTTTCCCACCCGGGGAATACGGATAAAGGTAATTTCCCCGGCTAATTTTTGCATAAAGTCGGTAATGCCGATACGGATTTTATTTTCTTCCACCTTTACCCAGGCATGATCGCTTGTATAGTAAAGTCCTTGCGGAATCTCATACTGCGCCACGAAAAACCACTCCTTTTCTCTTTCGTATACTATCTGGCCAGAATCCAGTCGGCCACGACAGCCGGCAAGACTCCGGGCGCGCCGCCGGCAGCCTGGCGGAGCCACTCTGCCACCACCGGCTTGACCGCCTGCTCGTGCCAGGCACAGCCAGACAGCAAGGACGCCAGCAGCTGCAGCCGGTAGGGCTCCAGGCAGGCAGGCCCGTAATGGGCAAATTCAATAATTTTATTATTTTGGAGCACCAGGATGGCGTAGCCGGCGCAGGGGCCGTTCCGGTTGCCGCAAGCATTTTGACTGTCAGGAGTTGGCTTAAGGCACCGGGGAAACGGCTGCAGACGGACATAGGTTCCCTCATTGATTTTCACCTGGCGCACCCTGCTCCGTTTGCCGGGCAGCTGTAAAAACTCCGGGCTGGTTAAATACCTGGCCGTCTTAGCGGCACCGGCCCTTAAAGCCGCAGTATATTCCGCCGGCGTCAGTTCCAGCCAGGCGGCAAAATGATGAACTAACCGCGCTTCGACCGCCTCATAGTCCGGCAGGCAGCCAAGCTCTTCCTCCATGGTTGTCAGATACCGCTCCAGGGAAAGCCTGAGCTGCTCGCGGAACCGGCTGCCGGGAACCTTTAGGACATTGGCCATGGCCGTCCGGTCAAAGGCCAGCAGAATATTGCCTGTATATACCGCAAAGCCGTTAATATCGCCGGCACCGTTGCCGGATATCTTTTTGCCGTTAACAACAATATCGGCAGGCAGCTTAACGGCAGCCGGAATAGCAAAGTCGGCCAGGGTTTGGATGGCCGGCTGCAACAGCTGCCCGAAGAAAGCTTCTCGCCGGCCGGTCAACAGCGGGTTGTCGGCCCGTAATACCAGTTGAAAAAAGATTTGCTCCTCGGCCAGCAGCACCATGCCGCCGCCGATATCCCGCCTGATGATGGGAATGTTATGTTCCCGGCAATACTCCAGATTGACTTCCTGCTCCAGATCATCATGCAGGCCCAGGCAGACACACCGGCCTGCCGGCCGGCAGATAACCAGCCCTTCCTGCCGGCCTTGGGCCAGCACATGATAGATGGCCTGTGTCTCATCCCACGGGATAGCCCCGAGCCGGTACAGCTTCATGTAACCAGCCTCCGCTCTACCCGGCCTGGGCGGTATGTAACCGCAAACACTGCGGCAAACTGCCGGGCCAGGCAGGCCGCTACTTCCTCCAGGCCGGCCTCAATGCCCAGGCCGTGCAATGACACAACCGGCCTGTCGGTAATGCCGCACGGATTAATCAGGCCAAAATACCGCATATCCGGGTTAACGTTGAGCGCAAAGCCGTGCATCGACACCCAGCTGCGGGCGCCAATCCCGATGGCGGCAATCTTGCCGGCCGCCGTCCACACTCCTGTCAGTCCCGGCTCCCGGTAGCCTTTCAGACCATAACAGGCCAGCGTTTTGATAATGACTTCCTCCAACAGCCGGATGTAGCGGTGCAGGTCCTGCCCGTAGCCCTTCAAATCCAGAATGGGATAGCCCACGATTTGCCCCGGCCCATGGTAGGTGACGTCACCGCCCCGGTCGACTTCAATGACTTTTACCCCCTGTTCCAGCAGCGTTTTTCCTGACGCCAGGATATTGCGCTCACTGCCGGCCCTGCCGACAGTAATGGTATGATTATGCTCCACCAGAATGAGCGTGTCGCAGGTATCGCCACGGCGGCGGGCGGCGGCTGTCTCCTGCTGTATTTTCCAGGTATCTTCATACTCCAGCCGCCCCAGGGTTAGCAGACTGCATATTTTTTTTGGCTTTTTCATATCTCCCTGACATTTATGCCTGTCGCTGAAAGAGGTCGTCACCGCTCTTGCCTTCCAGTCCGGGATGATTGTCAAACCGCACCACCCCGACAACGGCTTTGCCGTTTACTGCCTGCTTAATGGCCGCCACACCTTCACTGCCAAAACCGCCGCATAACTCAATGGCGGCAATGCCCTGCCCGCTGAGCTCCCGGGCGGCCGTCACCGCGGCCTGATAGTTGCTGACTCCCACCACAGTCAATTCCACCGCCGGTGTTGCCACCACGGCCCGGTGGATTTGGCTGTCGGCGGCCGGTGCCACAAAAATAAAGGCTGCTTTCAGCATGATATACCCTCCCTATGTATAGTTTTGCCGGTTACCTGTGAGCCAATTGGGCAAAGGTAACCCCTGCATGATAGGAACTGCGGACCATGGGTCCGGCATTAACATGAAAGAACCCGATCGCAAACGCCTCTTCTTTAAGCCACTCGAAAACCTGGGGATGCACATACTCGACAATCGGCAGATGGGCCGGCGACGGACTGAGGTATTGCCCAAGGGTCAGCATTTGACAACCGGCGCGGTGCAGGTCTTTCATGACGCCAATGACTTCATCCACTGTTTCCCCCAACCCCAGCATCAAACCCGATTTAGCGATTGTTTTCACACCAGACTCACGCACCCGGCTGATAAGCTTCAGGGACCTGGCATAGACAGCCTGCGGCCTGACAGCAGGATACAGTCTGGGTACTGTTTCGGTATTATGATTTACTATATCAGGCTGAGCCGCCAATACTTTGTTGACAGCCTTCTTATTGCCTTTAAAATCGGGAATCAGCACCTCAATAGTGGCCTCCGGCAATTCTTCTCTGACGGCGCGGATGGTGGCGGCAAAATGTCCGGCGCCGCCATCAGGCAAATCATCTCTGGTAACCGAGGTAACCACAACATGCTCCAAACCCAGCTGCCTGGCTGTTGCTGCCACCATATACGGCTCATCGGCGTCAACCTGCTCGGGAACATCATGGGTTACCGCACAGAAGCGGCAATTGCGGGTGCAGTTTTTCCCCAAAATCATAAAGGTGCACGTTTTATTGCCAAAACACTCGCCAATATTGGGACAATCGGCGCTCTCACATACGGTATGCAGCCGCCCCTGGCTGAGCAGCTGTTGCATACCGGCGAGCGCCTGTTCGTCAGGGGCAGGAACTGTTAACCATTCCGGTCTGTCTGGAACCATGACAGCAAAGCTCTCTTTGTTATTCAAAAGCATCCAGCGCCTTCAGCACGCTGGTAGCTACATACGCCATAGCCGGCGACCCGCCGAAAGCTACCGCGACAGCGGCTGCTTCCAGAATTTCTTCCCGGGTTGCGCCCTCTGCCAGCGCCTGTTTGATATGAAGATTAATGCAATATTCGCACCGTACGGCCACCGCAATGCCGATACCGATAAGTTCTTTGTGCTTGCGCTCCAGTTCGCCTTCCACATAGGCCGCCTGGTCCATCTGTATAAACGCGGCGGTCAACTCCGGGCTTTCGCTTTGCAAAGCGCCGATTCCAGTCTGTAACTCACTGACTAATTCCATAGGATCGTTTGCCATAATCCATTCCCTCTTTCCTTTTTTAAATGATAAATTCTCAGATAAAAATCTTATGCGGCTGTTCAATCAGCTTGAGCAAGGTGCTGAGGAATGCTGCGGCCGGCGCGCCGTCAATTACCCGGTGGTCGAAGGCCAGCGACAGGGCCAGCATGGGCCGGATAACGATTTGGCCGCCGATGACAACCGGTTTTTCCACTGTCCGGCCAACCCCCAGAATGGCCGACTCCGGCTGGTTGATAATCGGGGTAAAATAATCCACCGAGCCGTAACCGCCCAGATTGGTGACCGTAAAGGTGCCACCGTTCATTTCGTCAGGCTCCAGTTTATTTTTCTTAGCCCGTTTGGCAAAATCTTTAACTTCCTTACTTACTTCAGCCAGCGCTTTCTGATTGGCCTGTTTGACAACCGGGACCACCAGCCCCTCCGGCAAGGCAATAGCCACACCGATGTTGATCTCGGACAGCACCTTTATCTCTTCATCACCACACAAAGTGGTGTTAATCCGTGGATGGCGTTCCAGAGCTCTGGCCACGGCCTTGACCAAAATGTCGGTTACCGAGATTTTTTCCGTATCTTTGACATCGCTGTTGATTGTGGCCCGCAAAGACTGCAAGGCCGACAGATCGACACTCACATGCTGGGTAACCTTGGGAGCTACGGCCCAGCTATTGGCCATATTATCGCCAATGGCCCGCCGCATGCCCTCGTAGGCAATGATTTCCAGGGCAGGCCGCTCATCTGCCGATGGCTGACTCATAAACTGTTCAACATCTTCCCTGGTGATCCGTCCTTCCGGCCCGGTTCCGGCAATAAGGCTATAATCTATGCCGTTCTCTTCGGCCAGCTTACGGGCTATGGGGGAAATTTTGACCCGCCCGCCTGCCGCAACTTTAACAGCCGCCGGCTGTATAGCCGCTGCTGCCACCGGGGCGGCAGTTTTGGCGCCGCTGGCCACGGCTGCTTTGAGCAGGGCACCGATATCCTCGCCGGCCTGGCCGATGACCCCGAGCAGTCCGCCGACTGGCAGCTTGGCTTTTTTATCGGCGGCAATTTTTAGCAGTATCCCGTCCGCCGGCGCGTCCACTTTGTTGGTAATCTTATCTGTCATAATTTCCAGCAGGGCTTCGCCTTGCTTAACGGTCTCTCCCTCTTTTTTAAACCATTTGCCGACAATGCCTTCTTTCATGGATAAGCCCAGCTTGGGCATGTTAACCTGAGTTGCCATTTACCTTCCTCCTTTGGTGTAAAACCACTAGTCACAAATTCTCCGGCTAAAGCCTTGGGCCACCGCCTGGTACAAGGTTTCTGCCACCTGAATGACTTTGGGACCGTCAAAAGTCAGCTGCAGCTCTGCCGTTTCGCCTGCTCCGACCTCGACTTCCCGTTCCCCGTCCAGCGCAATTACGCAGGGCGTTGTTGCCACAGCTATCCTCTGGCCGATAGCAATATACTCATAGCTTTGCACGGACACCGTTTCAAGCAGGCCGGGGGCAATCGGCGCCAGTACGTGAGTCTTGCCGCCGCCCGGCGTAATGGCAACACCCCGTTCTTCCTCCGCCGTTACCGGCGCCAGGTGGCCAGCAATGGCTGAGATGCCGATGTTATGCGCCTGGCCCCGGGTAACCACGATTTGCCTGATTCGGGCCACATCCCATACCGCCCGGGACCCAATAAACGTATCTGTCAGCACTACGGCATCAATCAGCGCGCTGTCCACCATCCGGCCATTCTTATAAACAAGGATCTGTTTGCTGGGATTAATGGCCGGGGGGCCGCTTACCAGTCCTTTGGCGACAGCCCCGGCAGCCAGACCGGCAATCGTACCCTCGACCATGGTCGGAAACACATTATTGGTGCCGGTGGAAATGGGAAGTATGGGTACATCCCGGCAGCCCTGCGCCACCAGCCGGTTGGTGCCGTCGCCGCCCATGGTGATAATGGCGTTGACGCCGTCGGCCGCCATGGCGGCCGCTGCCTGCAGGCTGTCGGTCTGTGTGCCTGTAAGGCAAATATTGGCCGGGACAATCTCCAGCTGCGGCCGATGCCGCAGGCCGATGCTATTGACGGCCCGCGTAACGATGCCATGGTATTCCGGCATATACACAATCCTGTCAATACCGGCAGCCGCCAGGCTTAAAATCAGCCGGCGCACAATATTTACCTTTTCCTGGTTGTCGAATACTGTGCCGTAGGCTACCAGCCGCCTGATATCCTTGCCTGATGCCGGATTGGCAATAATCCCTACCTGTTCCATACTTCCATCCACCGCCTCAGAGAATTAATCGGAATTAAAACAGGCTTTTAACTGCCTGAATAATTTTTTCTTCACTGGGTATAACAGCCTGTTCCAGTACCGGGCTGAAGGGAATGCAAACATCCGGCATAGTCACCCGCTTAATGGGAGCATCCAGATAGTCCATACCTTCTTCGGCCACAATGGCGGCGATTTCCCCGCCAAAACCGCCGGTTCTCACGGCTTCGTGGACAATGACCAGTTTGTTGGTTTTGCCGACAGACTGCAGGATAGCCGCTTTATCCAGCGGCACCAGCGTACGCGGATCAAGCACCTCGGCCTGAATGCCTTCTGCTGCCAGCGCTTCGGCAGCCGCCAGCGCCTTGTGCACCATCCAGGACCAGGCAACTATGGTCACATCCGAGCCTTCCCGCTTGATGTCGGCTTTGCCCAGCGGAATAACATATTCGCCTGCCGGCACCTCGCCGCGGACGCCCATCAATTGCTTATGCTCAATATATACCACCGGATTGTCGTCACGGATGGCTGCCGTCAGCAACCCCTTGGCGTCTGCCGGGGTGGAGGGCATTACCGTTTTAATACCGGGAATATGGGTAAACCAGGCTTCCATGCTCTGGGAATGCTGGGCGGCGGCAGACATGCCCGCCCCGCAGGGGGTACGCAGTACCATAGGAATTTTGGCTTTGCCGCCGAACATATAGCGCATTTTGGCGGCCTGATTGAATAATTCATCCATGCAGACGCCCATGAAATCAATAAACATAATTTCCGCTATAGGTCTTAACCCGGCGGCGGCAGCGCCAACAGCAGCACCGACAATGGCGGTCTCACTAATGGGAGTGTCTATGACCCGGCCGGGGAATTCTTCAAACAGCTTGCCGGTAACACCGAAGCAGCCGCCAAAACAACCGACATCCTCGCCCCATAAAAACACATTGGGATCACGTTGCATTTCCACCCGCATTCCGTCCCGGATGGCCTCAGCATATGTCATTTCTTTCATTTTCTTCACCCTTTCATTGTTTACTTTTTATGCGTAGACGTCTGTTAAAGCATCTTCCGGACTGGGGTCCGGACTGGTATTGGCAAATTCCACGGCAGCCTCAATTTGCTTATCCACTTTAGCTTTGATTTGCTCCAGTTCCTCTTGCGTAGCATATTTGAGCTCTGTCAGTTTCCGGGCAAAGCGGGGAATCGGATCTTTTTGCAGCCATTCCGCTTGTTCGGCCGAATCTTTATATGTGCCAGGGTCGCCTTCGAAATGGCCGCGCCACCGCCAGGTTTTGCATTCAATCAGGCTGGGCCCCTCGCCCCTTCTTGCCCGGGCAATAGCCTCGGCGGCCGCCTCGGTAACAGCCATAACATCATTACCGTCCACTACGACACCGGGAATACCATAGGCGCCGGCCCGGTCGGCAACATCATTAACCACCATGTGATTACGCTGGCAGTTGGAAATGCCGTATAGATTATTTTCGCATACATACACTACCGGCAGTTGCCAGATGGAAGCCATGTTGATGGATTCATGCAGAGTGCCGCGGTTGGAAGCGCCGTCGCCGAAGAAGCATACTACCACCGCATCACTTTTCTTATATTTGCAGGCAAAAGCCGCACCGGCGGCAATCGGCTGGCCGGCGCCAACAATGCCGTTAGCGCCCAAAATGCCTAAATCAACATCGGCAATGTGCATGGAGCCGCCTTTGCCCTTGCAATAACCGGTTGCTTTACCAAACAACTCGGCCATCATCAAATCGACCTTGCCGCCTTTGGCAAGCAAATGTCCATGTCCCCGGTGCGTGCTGGTGATGAAATCCTTATCTGCCAAATTAGCGCATACACCGGTAGCCACCGCTTCCTCACCCAGATACAGGTGCACAAAGCCCGGCAGTTTGTTATCGGCAAACAAATCCACGGCTTTGCTTTCGAAAGCTCTGATGGTCAGCATCGTCTCATACATTCCGATTAGCTTCTCTTTTGAAAATTCCATAATTCTCCCCCCATTTTCTTCTAGCCTGTACTTGCCTGTTTGACGGTTAGGGCACATTAACATAGACAGTGACTGCCGCGGCCACGGCAACAATGGTGTCGCCTTCCCCCAAGGCCGCCAGATGCAGCCCCTGCACGTCCAGCCCTCCTGCCACCGCTTCCACCGTAACTGAACCAAACGGGACCACACTCTCAACTTCAGCCAAATTCAATTGCTCCGGATACGGTGAGCCCAGCCGGATTTGCACCTGCATCTGGTTGGGATCACGAATGCCCAGGATATCAAACAAACCGCATAAGCAGCAGCGGGATATCGCATCTTTTACTGCGCGCTGCGCCGCTTTGGTCACATTGCCGCCATGCAGGTCGGCGCCAAATCCCAGCTCAACAATATAACGCTTATACGCCATTTCGTCACCTCCCTTCACCGCTCTGCCTCTCACTGTTCCTGTTCGCCTTGTACTATTGCAAGCAGTATGCCAAAAAAACGGAAGGCAGCCTGATTTTGTCAAATAGCCAGGCTGCTCCCGGTTTTTCACCTTGCCCAGAGCGGTAATGAGCTTGTATGTTGTAGTGATCACGGTGTCCGAGTGTAGCGTGGGTAGCAGCACTGTTTTATTTCGCTACACTTTTGAGAAAAAGGTACAGGTCATAACCGGCAGGCAGGATTATGAGCAGCCGCCGTCAACATTTAACGTTTGTCCGGTAACATGCGGACTGTCAATAAAGAATAACACCGCCTTGGCCATATCCTCCGGCGTCTGATCCACGCCCTGGGGAATCATGGCCTGAACATTGCGCTGGTAGCTTTCCTCCTCGCTTTCCCCGGGGTTGGCCCAGGCCTTGCGGAGGTTTACCCACATTTCAGTGGCGACAATACCGGGAGCAATGGCATTAACCGTGATATTATCTCTTACCAGTTCTTTGGCCAGGGCATTGGTGAAGCCGATTACGGCAAATTTGGACGCACAATAGTGAGCCAGGCCGGGATAGCCGGTCTTACCTGCTATTGAGGAAAAATTAATGATTCGCCCGCCGCCCTGCTGCTTCATCTGGGCAATGACTGCCTGGTTAGTGATGAAGGTGCCTTTGGCATTGGTGTCAACAACAGCATCCCAGTCGGCCTCGGTCAGGTCTGCCACCTGCTTGCAGGTTATCAGACCGGCGGCATTAACCAGAATATCCAGTCGCCCAAAGCGTTCCACCGTAGCTTTAACCATTTGTCCGGCATCAGCAACCTTGGTAATATTGGCTTCAACGGCAATGGCCTCAGTGCCGTTGGCCTGTAATTCGGCAGCCAGTTTTTTGGCCGCCGTATACCCGCCAATATTTTTACTGCCATATTGATTGGCTGCCGACTCAACAAAATCAGCCGCCGCTATCACTATGCACGCCCCTTCGCGGGCAAGAGCCTCGACAACACCTTTACCAATGCCGGTGCCGCCTCCGGTAACCAAAGCAACTTTCCCTTTCAGCAACATTGATACCACTCCTTATAAAATTAATTTAAAAGGGTTTTACCAGTATTTTGATGTTTTGCTCTTTCCTGTTCACCAGTTCTTCAAAGCCTTTTTCCACAATGTCGTCAATGCTTATCCTGCCGGTAATCATCGGCTTGACGTCAATTCTGCCGTCAGAAATAAGGTCGATACAAGCGGCAAACTCACCGTAATAGGCCAGGCAACCGACAATTTCTCTTTCGGTAAATGACAGCGCGTTAAAGTTCAGGCTGGTGGCTTTTTCGTAGATACCGGCAATAACTACCCGGCCGGCCGAACGGGCAAGCTCTACAGCCACCGGTGTGCTCTTGTCACTGCCGACACACTCAATGACTACATCGGCGCCACCATTGGTCAGCTCCTTAATTTTGGCGACAACATCCAGCTCATTCGGGTCAAAGACAGCGTCAGCCCCCACCTGCAGCGCCAGTTCCTTGCGGGCTTTGGCTACCTCCACGCAGTAAACTCTGCTGGCACCGGCAGCCTTGGCGGCCATAACCGTGCCCAGCCCAATGGTGCCTGCCCCGACTACTACTGCCGTATCTCCCAGCTGCAGCTTGCTTTGCCGTACGGCATGAAAACCAACGGCCAGCGGCTCAACCAGAGCTGCCGTATCGTAAGGCAGGTGATCAGGAATTTTGTAAATGGTGTAGGCAGGTACGTTTACGTATTCGGCAAAGGCGCCATCGGTCATTAAGCCGGTAAAAGCCAGCTTTTCGCACAGGCTGTAACGATGCTCCTTGCAGCGGGCGCATTCCCAGCATACCTGGCAGGCATCGGGCGCAACCCGGTCGCCGGCTTTGACATTGGCAACACCGGCGCCGACTTCCACGACTTCGCCGGAAAATTCATGACCTAAAATGAGAGGGGCTGTATCGCCGGTAAGCGCATGCGGTGTCTCGACCGGAATAAAAATCGGGCCGGCAATATATTCATGCAGGTCAGAGCCACAAATACCGCACCAATGTACCTTGACTTTTACCCAACCGGCCGGCGGGGCCGGCGGTTCAGGAACATCCATAACCCGAATATCCTTTTTGCCATACCATACGGCTGCTTTCATTTAAAATACGCCTCCCTTATATTTAGTTAATTTTGTAGTAATGAAATCCCGAACAGTCTGGTACCGGTAATCCTAAAACACCAATGATGTCAGAAGATAGATTCAAAACCATCGTACCAACCAAAATGGCAAAGGCCGGTGGATCAATATGGGTGCTGCCATGGTTGTAGAACATTCTCGCCAGCAACTCCTGAATCAAGGCGCCAAGTATGCCGGCGATGCCCGCCAGGACGATACTGCCGGTGTGCAAAGCCGTCAATGACCCGAAAATCGCCATTGCATGGGCGACAGGAACCTGTTGTACCGTGCCGGTGGCGAGATTCAGCGGTATTAAGCTTAAAATGGCCAGTACCCAGCCCATAATGTAGGGAATGACAAAAGCGGCTGCAGGTGAAACCGCGCCGGTAGCCGCCAAAGGAGCCAGGGCAGCCTTAAGGCCAAGAGCCAAAGCGCCGGCTATTAGTCCCATTCCCAGACCTACTACAGTGTGACGCGAAGGCGCCGCCTGCCATGGAGCCCAGGAAATTGCATAATTGTCGGTATTAAAGTAGCCGATTTTCTTAATGGATTCCCTGCTGCCCCAGGGAGCTTCCCGGAAAAAAAGCAGCCTGCTGACCATACTGCTGACAATAACTGCCACCGCGACACCATCAGCCTTATTTAGTATCGGTATTAAAACCACCAGTTGCAGCAAGGCGTGACCGGCAAGGGAAAAAATCCCGCCCATCGCCATTACATCCCAGGAGGTTCCGATAAGGGGCGATAAAATATCTTTGGCACTGCCGCCAGGGTGGTTGTTCCTTACGCCGGCCGCATAGGCAGCGGCAGCCAGTCCTGCGGCAAAACCGCCCACATGTGGGCCAAATACCGGGCCAAGCGCGACTTGCATCAGTAAATAATCAGGGCCGCCCGCAAAGACGATAGCACTGCCTAAAACGACCAAACCGGCACACATAATAACAGACCATAACCCGCCAAAAGCCGCCCCGACAATACCTCCGCCAAAGACCAGCAGCAAGGTGTCAAAACTCCAGGTTTCCATTGCTTCCTCCTTTCTGTCATCCAGTTTTCAGGATCATCCCGCCATTGTCACCCTACCCGCCCATAAGCACTCCTCCCTTGTACATTTGTACACGCCTGATAGCGCTGTCAAATCCCTTATTTGCAATTCCTGTGCCAGAATTATCCAATCAAATTTCAGTCCACAGCCAGTTGCCCCATTCAGGCCTGTAATCCTGCGGCTTTAGACAAAAGAAAAAATGGACTTATCTTTTGGTCAAAGACAAGTCCATTCTGAATTCAGTAAATTGTTTTAATTTTATTAATAATCTGTTATTTACAGTGTAGCACCACTGTTTGAAGGTGTAGCGAAACACTGTAGTAGAACGCTACACGCTCGTACAATATTGCTTCATTCAATTAGCGATGGAATACTGCCGCATTTTCCGGTAAAGAGTGCTGCGCGCTATTCCCAGCAGGCTGGCCACCCGGCTTATATTACCGCCTTCCTGCATCAGTAATAATACGATCTCCTGCCGTTCTTTTTCCGCCATAAGCAATTTACGCGTATTACGGTTGATTGCCTGCTCTTGCTCTGGCGCCTGCTCTACCGACGGCGAAACGTCCGCAGCCATACCGGGGAGCAGCTCCGGCGGCAGGCAGCTCAGGGTAATTACACCATTTTCCGCCATATTGCAGGCTCTTTCCACAACATTACGCAGCTCACGCACATTGCCCGGCCAGTCATACCGGATAATAAGGTCCCAAACTGCAGCGGCCACCCTAAAGCTTGTTCCCTGTTCCTGGCCAAGTTGCTCAACAAAACTGCGAAACAGCAGTTCAATATCCTCCCGCCGCTCTCTGAGCGGCGGAATGTTAATGGTAAATACTTGTAAGCGGTAATACAAATCCTGCCGGAAAGTTCCCTGCCGGACCAGCTTGCACAAATCCTTATTGGTGGCACAAATAATCCGCACATCCACAGGAATAACCTTATTGCCGCCAATACGCGCAACCTTCCGGTCCTGCAGCACTCGCAGCATGGCTACCTGCTGTTCTAACGGCATGTCGCCGATTTCATCCAGAAACAGGGTGCCGCCTGAAGCCAGTTCAAAGTTACCCGGTCTGCCGCCCCGCCTGGCGCCGGTAAACGCGCCTTCTTCGTAACCAAACAGCTCGCTGCCTACCAGTTCACGGGGGATAGCCCCGCAATTCAAGGCAATAAACGGCCCGTTCCGCCGCGAGCTTTGATTATGGATAGCCTGGGCAAACATTTCCTTGCCGGTGCCGCTTTCGCCCAGCAGCACCACATTGGACAAGGTATTGGCAGCCATCGTGGCCTGCCTGATTGCTTCTGCTAATTTCGGGTCCTGGCCAATAATGTCACTAAATTTAAATGTGGTATAATGGCCGCTGAATTTATTGATCAGGCGATGCACCTTGTCTACCGGCCGCAAAATGATAACACCACCGCTAATGACCCCGTTGCCGTCAACAATAGTCTCACCGGACAACACACACCGGCTTACGCCCCGTTCGGTATCAATCGGCAATTCCAGGTCGGCATATATTTCTTTATTGTGCAGCAGCTTGCTGATTATTTCATTATTGCCGCCCAAGGCAGCATCCACAGGAATTCCATTGGTGCTCTTGCCCTTTTTTCCCAGAAGCTGGGCGGCTATGGGATTGGACTCACGCACTATGCCTGAACGGTCAAACAGAATCACGCCATCTGACATAGTATTAAATATGCTTGTCAGACGTTTATTCATTAATGCCAGTTCATAATTCTTTTGCTGAACATTAAATTGCATGGTAATGGCGTTGGCTGCCGCCGCTACCATGCCCAGCGTATGGGAATAGGCGGCCTGGGCCGGCCCGGATAAATCCAGAACGGCGACAATCTCGCCGCTATAGCCGTAAATAGGGGCTGCCGAACAAGTCCATTGATGATGTTTCTTGCAATAATGCTCGGCTCCCGATACCTGAACCGGCTTGCCGGTTGACAAAGCAACCGAAATGGCATTGGTCCCCACATCCATCTCCCGCCAGCTGGCCCCCTGAATAAACCGTAAAATATTCCGGGCATTTTCCATAGAATCGCTGTCACCGAAGCTATCCATTACATAGCCGTGTTCATCGGTTAAAACCAGGATAAAGCCTGAGTTTTTAAAAAGCCGGTACAAATTAAGGGTAAAGGGTTTGGCAATACTGATAATTTCCCGCTTTCTTTCAAGCAGGTCGGCAATATCCCGGTATTCTAAGATATTTTCACTTTTGCCGCCGTCAGGATTAACTCCCTGCTTCGAACAACGGAGCCAAGAGTCAGCAATTGGGGGTAAGATAATATGGTTTCCTATTTCACCACAGGTAACAAACTTTTCCCAAATCAGTTCTCTACTGGTAATTTCAGTTTTTTCCACAGCTACTCCTCTCCTTTCCCATATGAACCCCGCTGACTCCCAGACAGGTCTGATATTACCCCTGTTATTTTTTACCAGAGAAAAATCATCTTCACAATTCATTTGAATGTAAATAGCCGTGTAGTCCTACTTAACATTTTAGCATACTCACCACTAGTTGTAATATATTTACAGAAAATTTCAGACTTTACCAGGCCGGTCTGAGCATTACTATCATAACTTATGCAAGTTTTAAGCCAAGCCTAACGCATTTTGCATCCATACGCACGAATAAAAGCACCTCCGGCACCGGCCAGAGGCACTATCGCAGTCTGCACTACTTTTTTCCCTATTAAAACCGGCATTCCTCCCGCGAGGCCAGACTGCCTGACTGCACGTAAATGGGACAGGCCTGAATGCGGAATACTGACAGATGTCTGGCAAAATACCATGCCCCGGCCAGTGAACACACACCTCCCAGCACCAGGGTATAAACTACGCCAATCTGGCTGGCCAGCGAGCCGGCAAGCAGGCTGCCAATAGGCCCCACTCCCATCACAATCATGGTGTAAAAGCTCATAACCCTGCCGCGCATGGAATCATCCACCATACACTGCAGCAGTGTATTGCTGCCAACCACCTGGATTAAAAAACCGATACCCAGCAAAAACATCAGTATTGCAGACAACCAGAAGTTGCCCGGCAGCATAAAACTAATAAGACTAATGCCAATAGTAACTGCGGCTGCAACCAACAGCTTTTCCAGGCCCTGAAACTCCGAGCGGGAAGCAATAAACAGGGCAGCCAAGAATGACCCACAGCCGGCAACAGCCAGCAAAAACCCCAGAGTTCCCGCATTGCCACCCAGGTTTTGCGTCACAAAAACCGGCAGCAGCACCGTGTACGGCATGGCCGTCACACTGATGATACCGAGCAGCAGCAGAATATTGCGCAAAGGCAGTTGTTTAAAGGTATATGCATAGCCCTCCTTAAACTGCAGCAACATATCATTATGCTGCTGTACGACCGTATTTGCTTTGAGCCGCAGCGCGATAAGCGATAAAATGGAAACAAAATAACTGGCAGCATTCAGCAGGAAACAGTACCCCTCGCCGACAAGGGGAATAAGAATCCCGCCCATCGCCGGGCCGACCAGGCGTGCCAGATTATAAGTAACTGAATTTAACGCAATGGCATTTTGCCGTTCCTCCTGATTGTCCATCATCTCTACCGAAATGGCGTTGCGCGCCGGTACGTCAACGGCATTGATACAGCCAAGCAGCAGACTCAAAGCTAAAATATGATCTATTTCAATCCGGTTGGTTAAGGTTAGCCAGGTCAGCAGAGAAGCCTGCAGCAGGCTGAACGCCTGAGTGCCGATAAGGACGCCGCGTTTCCCCAGCCGGTCGATCCATACACCGGCAAAAGGAGCTAAGGCAAAGTTGGGAATTTGCCCGATAAAAGCCACCAGCCCCAGCATAAACGCCGAATCGGTCAGGCGATAAATCAGCCAGCTTAAGGCAATATTTTGCATCCAGGTGCCAATAATTGACAGTCCCTGACCGGCAAAAAAAATCCGGTAATTCTGGTTGTAAAGAGCCTTGATAATTTGGCTTGACATAGGTATCCCCCCTGAACAACTTATTCGCTGCCAAAATAAATTATCCTACCTACGCCAAGAGGCCGCTTATTCTTTAATGCACTGCAGCCAAAACTATGTTACAATAATAACCATCACTTTCCTGGAGGCAGAATATGACCAAGCAAGAGCAGCTTAAAACGCATTTATATGAACTTTACGCTCACAATCCTTTTGTAAACCTGCTGCAGATGAAGATTGAAGAATTAGGCGAAGGCACAGTAAAGCTGTCGATGCCCGTGCTGGCAGACAAGCATACCAATCTGTACAATATGGCCCATGGCGGAGCATTGGCTTCCCTGGCCGATACCGCTATGGGAATGGCCTGCGCCACTACCGGCAAAAAAGTTGTGACCCTGGATATGAATTTAAACTATATCCGGGGCGTCGAATGCCAGGAAGCCATCATTGCCACCGGCACATTAATTCACAACGGCAGGTCAACGATGGTTGCCGAAGCTGAGATTGTTAACAGCAGCTGCAATTTGCTCGTTAAAGCCAGAGCCACCTTCTTTGTAACAGGAACCTTTCTGTAGATGCCCCTCCCGGGCAATAGAGCAAACAGCCGCAATAAAAAAACCTGCACTTCATTCTGAAGTGCAGGTTTTCCTATTATATCGTTAATTCGGAAATGCGGTATCCCGGCCGCACTTGAGGAATAGTAATAATAATGTTACAGTGTTGCTGAAGGGGGCGATTACTCTGACCCGGTTACAATATCCCCAGACCCAACGGGTTCCCAGCCATGTCATGGGCTTTTCCTGCAGCCGGTGCACCCGTTGCTGCACCAATAAATGGCGGATAGAAATAGACGATACATCCTGTGAAAAGTTATATGACCAGTACAGCCTGCTGGGCCGCCAGCAGAAACTATATAAAAACATTAGCGTTGAAACCAACGGCCAGTTCGTCCGGTTTGCCAGCAACGGCAACTGCGTCTTTCTGGACGATAATAATCTTTGCAGCATTCAGGTACAGCTTGGACAAGAATTCCTGCCAGATGTATGCAAGCTATATCCCCGGCGGGTATTTGCCTCAAAACGCGGCTGGGAGTTTGCCTTGTCACTATCCTGCCGGACGGCAGTCGACACCCTGCTCCATCATCCCATCACCATAACCGAATTACCCTACGCTGCTGAGCAGCCTGAGCCGCCCTTTTATTTTGCCCGGCCCAACACCTTCAAGTGGTATTTTCCGGAAAATCAGTCCCCGGATGACATTCGTCACCATTACTACCGCCTCGAAAACTCTCTGGTGCAAATATTACAGCGTACGGAATACTCCGTCGGCGAACGGCTGATAATGGTTGCAGCCGCCGGCTGCTCCTCATGCCCGCAAGCTTTGCCGCCCGATAAGCAGCTTGGCAGCTTTCGCTTATTTTGCCAAAAATATTTGTCTGAGCATGGTTCGGGGCGCTCCTCCCAGTTATTGCGAAGCCTGCTGTTGGTGGTCGCTTTGGATACCATTTTGTCTTTGGAGGAAGCCACCTTTTCCATACGGCTGACAGTACCGCCGCTAAATCCTGCTCAATATTTGCAGACGCTGGAAAAATACTATTTCCCGGCCCAAAAGGATGTTAGCCCACTCCTGGAAAACTATCTGGTAAATTTTGTACTCAGCAAGCATTTCTTTTTTCAAACATTTGAAACGGCGTATTTAAGAATGACCTTCCTCCATGATGCGGTAATCTTCTTTGCCGTAGCCTACGCCATTATCACCCGCCAGGTTGTCAATAAACCACTTCTGCTCCAGGCAATCTATGATGTGGAAAACATTTTCTACGAAAATTGGTTTTACGCGCAGCCGCCAGAGCAATCTTTTTTGTAACAGGCACATTCTATTAAAATATTGCATAATAAGGGCTGTGTGAAAACCTAGAGATAAGTTTTCACACAGCCCTTACAAGTTTTACCGCAATGGCTCTTTCCCGCAATACTTATAGATAATAATCAGTTACTCCCCTTGCCACAGCGCGCGCCATTTCATTTTGCCAAGCCGGATCTGCCAGGTTTGCCGCTTCCTTCGGGTTTGAAATAAACGCCATTTCCAAAAGCACTGCCGGAGCGTCTGTATATCTTAATATAAAAAAGTTCTGTTCCTTGTCCGGGTCGCCATCATCCCAGTCGGCCCGCAGCCGCAAATCGGGAAAAGTTGCCGTCACCTGATTAATAATACAGGTAGCCAGACGGTCACTCAGCGTCTGCCCCACGGTTGTATAGATCTCCGTACCATTAGCTTGTGCGCTGGTTGCTGAATTGCAATGAATAGAAACCACCAAATCAGCATCCCATTCATTGGCAAGCCGGCACCGGTAACCCAAGCTATCGGTTTCAGGCTGCTCCTGCTCAGTCCTTGTTAACAAAATCTGATAACCAACCACCTCCAGATAATGTTTCACCAATTTAGCGACTGCCAGATTTATGTCAGCTTCCTGCAAACCGGTTATGGGGTTAACCGCACCCGGATCGGTATTCCCGCCCGCATGTCCGGGATCAATACATATCTTCGCCACAGAAAACCTCCTCCTTTAGGTGTTGCTATACAAGCAATCCTGGTATAAAGAAAAGCTTTACATAGCATTTTTCTATCAGCACCTGTAATATTATATTCTTTTACACCCCTGCTGTTAAACGTCAACGTTTTTTTACTTTGCTACAGCAAAAGTAAACAGGTGATTTTTAAAAAACAGGCCTGCTAATATCCGGCAAAATGGCTGATATACGCATTTACCGCATGCCCCATAAGCCGCTTGCCCGCAATATCCGGGTGAAGCCCGTCCTGCGCATACTTTACCGGCAGCAAACCATTTTCATCCACCAAAACAGAGTATATGTCAATATAGTCCGGCTGGGTTTTGATAAAGGCATTGACTTTTGCCAATTCCTGCTGCCAGTTTGCGGCAGTATCCTGGTTAAACACCTGTTGTATGCGATCCGGGTTTAAGGGGGGAAGGGTCAAAAAGATGGGCTTGATGCCATTTTTCCTGCATTTTTTCTTAATAGCTGTGAGCGAGTCAATCACTTCTTTTGCCGTAGCCCCGCCTCTAATACTGTTTGTACCTCCCAAAATCAGCAAATACTTCGGCTTAAAAGGCAAAACCTCGGCTTCAAACCGTTCTACCAGAGCCTCGGCCGTATCACCGCTTTTACCCAGATTCTTTACCGGAACCGACAAGTAATAGGAATAATCAAACCGCGCGTCAGAAGGCGGGTTGGATACCGCTCCCCCGCCATGGGTAATGCTGTCGCCGTAAATAGCCCATTGATACCTGCCTGTATCTACTGAAAACGGAACAGCCTCAGAGTAGGTTCCCAGAGCCTGATCATCCTGATCCAAAGCTATTACCCGCCAATAATACCTGCCGTCCTGAGTAAACGGTTCTGTATCATAAAAATCAAACCCCGGCCCCATAGAATAAGACCGTACCCGATAGCGAGACGGTTCAGTACCATTTTGCATTTCCGGCAACCGGTCTGTCACTTCAATCTCATACCGGGCAGCCCCTAAAACAGGAATCCACGCATATACCGGATATAACTGAACCGGATGCCCGCTAAAAAGAGTAGTCACAGTTGGCTTCCCCGGATTTAATTCTGCCCGCGAGAGTGCCACCGGCCGCGTAAAAGTCCCTACCGGATTCTTCTCCAAATCCAGGGGGCGAACCCGGTAATACAGTTTTTCCAGATCCTGTTGCTCAAACAGAGCCAAGTCCAGCTCCACACCCGGTGTATATACGTTAGTGGCTGTATAAAATACCTGCTCTTGCGGTGCCGGGGTATCTTCCCTCACTGCAATACCGGCTATTTCCAGTTCATACATTACCGCATCCACCGCATTGGGCCATAATAACTGAATTTTTCCTGCCTGTGCGGTTGTTGTTATAGTGAAAAAAACTATGCTTGCCATGATGGCTATTATTTTTACCAGTCTCAAAACTTCGCCTCCGCTTATATCACATAATCCAGAATGGGATAACAATTTACAATTCTTGATTCATAAGCAAACTCCTGCCTGTCCTCCCTGGAAAGTATACCCCCACCATCCTGCTGCCTTCTTTAGTAATCCGCCAAACCAAAATTTTGTTTTTTTTATTATTACTACCATTATTTTTGGAAAAAAGCTTTGACTTTTTGCCAAAACAATAGTATAGTTATCTTAGCCCAGCGGCCCAAGAAATTTTTCCATTAGTCCTTCTCATTATTAGAGAAGCCCAATGAGTAAATCTTCTTAGCTAAAGTAGGGTAATCTATTATGAGGAGGTCATTTAACATGGCCCAAGACAAAACTTTATCTTGCCGCGACTGCGGCGCTGAGTTCATATTCTCAGCATCTGAACAGGATTTCTTCGCAGAGAAAGGTTTCACTAACGAACCTGGCCGCTGCCCTGAATGCCGTGCAGCTCGCAAACAACAAAACAACCGTGGTGGCGCTGGTCGTAACTCCGGCTTCCAACAACGTGAAATGCATGACGTAACCTGTGCAGCTTGTGGTGTTGAAACCCAAGTTCCGTTCCGTCCTAGCAGCGATCGTCCTGTATACTGCAGAGACTGCTTCAACCAACAAAGCGGCAGACGCTACTAAGATTTCAAAAACCCTTGCTTTAACGGCAAGGGTTTTTTTATTTCTCTTTTTTTTTAAAAAAGGCCAGGCAGACCCAATTGACAACTAACAACTCCTGTTGTAAAATATAATTGTAAGTAAATAATTGTAAGTAAATTTCTGGGGGGTAGATGGATGAAAATTGCGCTTGTCGGCTTGGGGAGAACGGGAAGAATTGTAGCAGAGTATCTTTTGGAACAGGATGCCCTCGCCATGGTACTTTGTAAGCCAAACAGTCTAAGTGCCAATAGGGATCTGGGTGAGTTATTAAACATCAAACCCACAGGAATCATGCTCGAAACAACCGCTCATTTAGAAAAAAAGCTTTTTCACAAGAAGCCTGATGTACTGATTGACTTTTCCAGTCATCACTTTCTCAAAGAAAACATTCACACCTTGGCTAAGTGCGGTGTAAATGTGGTAACAGCGGTAACCGAGTATGACCGGGCCGAAATTGAAAAATTCAAGGCCTTGGCTGATAAGGGAAATATCGGCATCGTAATGGCTCCCAATATTACTTATGGGGTTAATGTGCTGATGCTGATGGCAGAAATCGCTGCTGAAATACTGGGTGATTATGATTTTGATGTTTTTGAAGAGCATCACAAATACAAAAAGGATCGGCCATCAGGTACTGCTATGAAGATTGCCAATAAAATTCGCAACGGGCTGGCAACGCAGAAAGAGATTCCTGAGCATGTTGTCAGAGCCGGTGGTATTGTCGGCAAGCACAAGGTTTTAATCTGCGGCGAATTTGATAAACTTGAAATTTCACATGAATCCTTCTCCAGAGTGGCTTTTGCGCAAGGCGCTTATAAAGCGGCCCAGTTTATCGCAGGCAAAACCGGATTTTATGAAATGAGCGACATTTTTGATACCGAGCGCCGGCAGCGACGCCAGCATGCCGTCATGCATCCCAAAACCATTGAATTGGAAAAGGAAGATCCCGCATAACGTACAAAACTATAGTGTACTGAGGTGTTTAGTTAATCGATGGATATCACTGACAGTAACACGATAAAAGTGATGCTTTCTATCAGATAGAATAAGACTACCTTCCTGCCGGAAGATAGTCTTATTTTGTTTGGCTGCTAGGTAATGTTTATTCCCGATAAGCATTGTATTGACAGAAGCTACATTTTGTTACTATAATTATAAATATTACGGCAATGAGGCCTGTCTAATGTTTAGACAGGCCTCATATGCTTTTTGAGGTGAAAATAAAATATGGAAAAAACAAATAGTCATACTATCGACGCATCCATCCTGCTTAGTGAATTAAAAAGTGCTAACAACGATATGGGGAGTGTTATCCGCACCATTCAGGAAATTGCCCAGCAAACCAATCTCCTGTCACTAAACTCGGCTATCGAAGCTGCCCGGGCCGGTGAATCGGGACGAGGCTTTGGGGTTGTGGCCGATGAAATTAAAAAATTAGCCACCCGCAGCTTTTCCTCCACCAAGGAAAGTTCCAGAATCATCGAAAACATTCAGTCTAAAGCCAACGAAGTCATGGCTGTGCGAACCGCCGACTTAGCCTATGACACCATTGATAAAATTGACCGAAACCTGTTTGAGCGTAATTGCGATGCGCAAGCCTGGGCAGGTTTTTCGCAGGTGAAAAACGCGCTTTGCTCAACGGCTCCTGACCGGATTGAGCAGGCAAACCGTCTGCTGCAAACACTTGTTGAAATTTATGAAGTATATTTTGATCTTTATGTAATTGATACAACAGGTACAATAGTAGCCAGCGGTGTCCGCCGTGAACTCATTGGTGAAAATATGGCTGATAAAAGCTGGTTTCAAGAGGTTAAAACGGCTAAAGCCATTTCCGTAACCGACCTATACCTCTCTTCCGTAGAAAAACTCCATACAGTAGCCTACTCTTGTCCGGTTCGCAGCGATACGGGAGAAATTATCGGTTATTTCTCCTCCCGCTTTAACTGGAATTATATTTATGACATATTAGACGCCGCCCGTGTCGGGAAAAACGGCGATATCGCGATAATTAACAAGGATGGTTATGTTATCGCCCACCCTAGCCGCAAAGGCATTCTAACCGATAATCTTAAGCACCTGGAAGCAGCCCGGCAAGCTATGCGGGGTGAAACCTACGGTTTTAGCTTCAAAAAAGACCCCAGTGGCAATACCAAAATTTACGGCTATGCCCATACGCGCGGTTACAACGCATATAAAGGAAAAAACTGGTCAGCAATAGCCAGTGCATCTATTTAAAATTAAATTTGTTCGGGCGACTAAATTCCGGCAAAAAGCAACTAACCTTCAGATGGGTAAAACCCGCCTGAAGGTTAGTCTGCTTTATTAACTAAACGCAGGAAATTCCTCGAATTTCCCCAATGTTTTTAACGCTTCCCTGGCTTCGTCCATGGTTCCTCCCAGCTTTTCCACTCTTCTGGTATTGGAATTCAATAAGAGGAATTCACCGTTTAAAACCACAACCTGTTCTTCCATGTCTTCGCTATACCAGAAACTAGCAGAACCTAAGCTAATAGCCGTCACGAGAACCATCTCCTTTACCAATTTTTTAAAGTATTCGACAAAAATCAGAAAATTCCTGCAGTTAGTATGAGTATTCTTTCAGCAAATTACTCTCCCCTTCTTTAAAAACCAGCCCACTTGACAACATACAGAACAAGTGGAATGGTAACCAAAGCAATGCCGATTATATCAATAATAGCCCCGGATTTAATCATTTTAGTGATGGGAATATATCCACTGCCATAGACAATGGCGTTAGGCGGCGTAGATACAGGGAGCATAAATCCCAGAGAAGAGGAAAGAGCAATTGCCACGGCAACAGGCACCGGGTTGAAGCCTGACGAGATGGCTACCGTTATGCCTAAGGGGCCAACCATATTAGTGGCCGCAGTATGGGAGGTTAACTCCGACATGAGCAAAGAAAATAAAGAAAATACTATAATAATAACGACTTCTGAGTTGGCGCCGCTAGCTGAGACAATAACGTCGCCAAGCCATTTGGACAAGCCTGTGCCGTACATCATAGTACCTAGTGACAGACCGCCCCCGAACAAAATCAGAGTTCCCCAGTCAATGCCTTTTACCGCCTCAGCCCAGGACAGCGTAAATTTTCTTTCCGCCCAGTTTGTCGGCAAAAGAAACAATAATAATCCGGCCAACATGGCGACAACCGCTTCTGAAAAATATTTGTTATAGGTAGCCAAAATCGGATGGGCTGATCCGTAAAGCATGGATAAAATACCAGGTAAAACCCATAAGGTTACCGCCACAGTAAAGGCAACTACTGCATTAATTTCCCCTGTCTTCCATGGCCCAAGACTAGCCCTGCGTTCACGGATTAACTGCTCCGCCCCCTCAATATGATCGACATCGGCAGGGAACATTTTTTTAAGAACAACAAAGACTATTATAAAATACCCAACCATAGCTACCGAACCCCACATCATCCATTGAAAGAAAGAAACCCTGACTCCACCCATTTGTTCTAAGAGACCGACCATAATCAGGTTAGGGGGAGTCCCTACAGGTGTTAATACACCACCTACAGAAGAAGCATAGCCTGCCATTAACATAATGCCGGTAGCATAAGTATACTTACTAAGCTCAAGCTCCCTGCCAGCCGTAGCATGCATATCTTTAATAGCCATTAGCAAGCCCATGGCTATCGGGAACATCATGGCTGTTGTCGCCGTATTGCTTACCCAACCCGAGCAAAGTGCCGTTACAAGACCTAAGGCTAATAAAATTCTAGTCGGGCTGGACCCAACCCATTTCATTGACAAAATCGCATAAGCAAACCGTTTGTCCAAACCATGATTCATCATAGCAGACGCCAGCATAAAGCTGCCCATAAACAGAAAAATGAGTGGATTGGCAAACGGCGCAAATGCCTGGGTCGGAGTAACAACTCCCATTAAAGTGGCAAGAACAGGCCCCAGCATGGAGGTAACCGGGATGGGAACAGGTTCAGTAATCCACCAGGTCGCCACAAAAACAACTACTGCCAGAAGTCCGTGCGCCTGCGCCTTTAGCCCGGCTATGGGTATAAGATAAACAAGGACAGCCAGTGCAGGACCAAGAAAAATACCAATAGTTTTACGCCAATAATCAAACTTCTGCTCTTCTTGCGAAAGTTTTAAATCCAATTGAGGGGAATTATTTTTCCCCATTTTTGTCGGTTCCATTTTACTCCTCCCTTTCTAACCTGTAACTATCTGTATATCATTAAAGTATGATGGCTAATCAGCTTCATTTGATCAGTATTCACCCCCTTTATTGTTTTGTGTCCGGTCTTCATTTTGTTCCTGTTTACCGGTTATGAACTTAAGTATACTGCGAAATTACTTAAACTGTAATTTTCGCAGTATTAATAAAATATACCATACATCATTGTAATTGTATATGTTTCCAGAAAAAAAAATCATGTATTCTTTTAAATCATTTTTCAGCAAGCAGGATAATAAATAAGAGCAACCTCAAAAGCTTATTTTCGCTTAAGGGCTGCTCTTGGTTAACCTGTCACTGCAACTCAAGTCAGGAAGGTTTCCGGTGCTGTCTGCTGTTCTTTCGGATGATAAATTTGGGCATTATAGGCCTGCGCATAACTGGGGGATAATTCTTCAAAATCGACAATGAACAGGTCCGGATTTCGCTTCAGGTCAAGCTCGACAAGCTGATTCATCACACGGCTGTCCTGACTGGATATAATGCGAACCACCGGAATGGTTTTGCTGTTTATGCCTGTTCCCAGAATCAAGCCGCCCTGCTGATTATTGAGCCGCACCATTTTACCCATGGGATAGATGGCCACATTCTGGGTGAAGATGTCGACAATAGCCGGATTAAAATACTTTCCTGCCGCCTGATTTAAAATGGCGACCGCATAATACACCGGCGTAGGCCGCCGGTAAGGCACCCCGGCAATCAAACGGTCATATACATCCGCGATACCGATAATTTGTGCATACTCACAAATGGCAGTTCCCGTCAGTCCCAGGGGATAGCCGCTGCCATTCCAGCGCTCGTGATGCTGAAAGCAAGCATTAAGCACATCGACAGATAAGGTATCACAGTCCCGCAATATCTCCAAGGAATAAAAACAATGCCGCTTATACTCTTCTTTTTCATATTTGGTTAAATAATAAGGAAATTGCCGCGCCAAATGCTTGGAGAATTTAGTTTTGCCGATATCATGCAGCATGGCTGCCAGTCCCAGTTCGTGCAGCTGTTTTTCATCATAGCCCATGGCAAGCCCTGTCATGACTGACAAAATGCAAGTATTAACAGCATGGGAAAACATGTACTCTTCTTTACGGCGTATATCCAGCAGGTAAGGCATCATTGCCGGGTCCTGCTCCAGCTGATTAATGAAATTACTAACCATATTCTTGACCTGGCTAAGATTTATTCCTTTCCCAACACTAAACTGATTGATGGTCTCGCGGGCAGCCGCCATAGCCGCTTGCCGGTCCTGGGGCGTATTGAAATCCTCTATTTCAATAGCAGCTGCCTGCGACTCAGGTGTGCCGACAAACAGTGAATCAATACCTTTATTGCGGAGATACCGAAGATACCGTTCCTTAATTTCTACGCCCTCATGAAGCAAAACCGTACCATCGGCTAAAAAAAGCGGTTTTGATAGGTACATGCCTGGCTGTATTGCATCTAAAGATATGCGCTGCATAGAATCCACTCCTTCCCATGATAAGCATGCCGCCTACCAGCTTTACATATATCTATATATATATTATCGAAGATAAATAAAAATTCTTAAAAAAAACCGCTGATGCGGTCCTTACACTCCTTTGGCGTATGCCTGGGGAGGTTAACCGCCGGCAGCAAAAACCCTCCTGCAGCTGCCAAATGGCAGCCGCAGGAGGGTAATATATCCCGCCTACTATTAAACAGATTCTAATGAGGTAATAACCGGTGGCGTAAAGGGTACCGGAGACTCAACAACTTCCGTAGGCAGACCCATGGTATCCAGCAAATCGATAAACGGCCTGGGGTCCAGCTCCTCTACATTCACCATATGCTTTACATCCCAGGTGCCGCGGGCCACCAAAATAGCCGCCGCTGCTGCCGGAACCCCTGCCGTATAGCTTATGGCCTGAGACTCCACTTCTTGATAGCATTTGGCATGATCACAGGTGTTGTAGATAAAGATTTCCCGCTTGGCTTTATCCTTGGTGCCCCGGATAAAGTTCCCGATGCAAGTCTTGCCGGTATAGCCGGGAGCCAAAGACGACGGATCAGGCAGCACCGCTTTTAATACTTTAATCGGCGCAATCTCTATGCCTTCGGCTACTTTTACCGGTTTTTCCGAAAGCAGCCCAATATTATTCAAAACAGAAAACACATTCAGATAATGATCGCCAAAGCCCATCCAAAAACGAATGGAGTTTGCATCAATGTTTTTTGACAGCGAATGCAATTCATCATGACCTGTCAGATATACCGGGCAGGTCCCCACCACCGGGAAATCATAATCCATTCTTATGGAATGAACTTTTTGCAGCACCCACTGACGGTCAATCCAGGTCCATACTTTCTTAAATTCCCGGAAGTTAATCTCCGGATCGAAGTTGGTGGCAAAATACTTGCCATGGCTGCCGGCATTAACATCCAATATATCAATAGTATCAATGGTATCAAAATATTCTTTTTGGGCCAGCGCACACCAGGCATTAACCACCCCGGGATCAAAACCAATGCCTAAAATTGCAGTAATCCCCTGCTGCTCGCAGCGCTCTTTGCGTTTCCACTCATAGTTAGCGTACCAGGGCGGATTCTCACAAACCTTGTCTGGTTCTTCATGAATAGCCGTATCCATATACACGGCACCGGTTTCTATACAAGCCTCCAAAACCGACATATTAATATACGACTGCCCTACATTAATAACAATTTCTGACTGAGTATCTTTGATTAAATCAATCAAAGACGGAATATCCAACGCATTCACTGTCCGTGAATACAGTTTTTTTGTTGAGTCTTTCAAATGATTTTTTCGCAGTACGCTTTCAATAATGGCATCGCACTTTTGCTGAGTACGTGAGGCAATACAAATATCGCCCAGCACATCATTGTTCATAGCGCATTTATGCGCGACTACATGGGCTACGCCCCCGGCACCGATGATCAAAACATTTTTTTTCATTTCTCTCTCCTTCACTTGTCTAAAAATTTATTTTGTTAGGATAAACTATTTACAAAATCCGCGTAACTAAACTTGCGGACAACCTCTATCGTATCATCCAGCCTTCGCACAGCAATGGCCGGCATCTTGAGTCCATTAAACCAGTTCTTCTTTACCATCGTATAACCGGCGGCATCGGCAAACCGTATTTCACTGCCGACCTCCAGTTTATCTTTAAAATTAAAAGTGCCAAAAACGTCGCCTGCCAAACAAGAGCGTCCGGCAACCATGTACGGATACTTGCCGTTATCGCCGCCCTCCAGCTTGGCTGACAGCCTGTATATCAATAAATCCAGCATATGTCCTTCTACCGATGCGTCGACAATAGCGATGTCCTGCTCATTATGCACCAAGTCAACCACAGTGGTGACAAGTTCGGCACAGCCGGTAATCGCACTCTCACCCGGTTCCAGATAGACTTGTACGTCAAACGCATTAGCAAAGTCTGCCAGTTTTTTACTAAACTTTTCAACCGGATAGCCCTCTTTGGTAAAATACAACCCACCGCCAAGACTTACCCATTGAAGTTGTCTGAGCACATCTCCATAGCATTCGCCAAGGGTATCCAACTGGGCGGCAAAACCTTCAAAATCATCATTTTCGCAATTATAATGAAACATTAAGCCGCTGAGACGGGAAATTTGTTGTGTCAGCACCGCTTTGTCCACCACACCCAGCCGTGAATATTTGCGCGCCGGGTCGGCCAGATCAAAATGAGAGTGGCTGATGCCGGGGTTTACCCGCAAACCAAGTTTAGCAGTCTTGGCCAGGTCATAATACCGCTCCAGCTGGGAAACCGAATTAAAAATAATTTTGTCGGCAAAGCCGGTTATCTCCCGGATATCCTCCTCAGAATAACCCACACAATAGGCGTGAGTCTCTTTGCCAAATTTCTCATAGCCCAGGCGGGCTTCAAACAGAGAACTGGAGGTAGTGCCGTCCATATACTGCCGCATCAAGTCGAATACACACCAAGTGGAAAAACACTTGAGCGCCAGTACTGATTTGGCTCCGGATAGCTGACGTACCTGCTCAATGATTTGTAGATTGCGCAGCAATTTTTTCTCATCAATAAGATAGTAGGGAGTAGCAATTTTCATTCTTCAACGCTCCTTTATTGGACATAAAAACGAGCCACCTCGCCCTGTGCAACCCGCTAAACCGGATTGATGAACCAAGCAGCTGTGTCATCCTGCTGCGTAACCACTACTTTTTTATTTTTACTCATTAATAATAGCAAAAATCCACGCATTTGTCGATATTTCTTTAAAAACTAGCAAAAATTATGCTTAAAATCCTTCTACATCGGCAAAGCTTGCTATTATTTGCTCTGTTAGCGGCAAATATGCCAAAATTCTTCAATAGGCAGCCTCTGGCTAAAATGCCAATCAGTGACAAGCCTCCCCGGCTACACCTTTTTTCCGGCCGTTGTCATAGTTTTGTCATATTTCCATGGTACGCTTTGGATAAGTCGATGGCACTAACAAACCTCTGACAGCCATCGTAAACCAAAACAATTTCTAAGGGAGGATATAGAATGAAAAAGAAAATTGCAACCCTGCTCACAGGCAGCCTGCTGGTAGCCGGTGTCGGTTTTGCCGCACCTATTACCGATTTACAGCAAAACGAGACTAGTATTGGCTATAACCACTACAACCTGGATGCAGCCGGGATGGATGTTGATAGTGACAACTTCTATCTGGAAAATGGAGTTTCCGACAGAGTAATTCTTGGTATCGAAAGAAACACCCTTACAGTTCCAGGATATCACACCAATTTTACCGATGTCTATGCACACTATAAGATGGACCCAAACATCCGCCTTATGCTTGGCAACCGGAACTACAGTGACGGCCCAAATAAAATGTTTTACGGTGTCGGCGCCAATGCCAACCTGGCACCGCAGCTTGACGGCTATGCCTCGGTAACTTCCAGCAGCATTGCTACCGAGTGGCAAACAGGCGTAAATTACAAGCTGAACCAGCAAGCAGCCCTCCATCTTGGCTACAAATCCTACAAAGAAGACGGTGCTCCAAGACTTGACGGCGTAGGCTTTGGTGCAAGTTACAATTTCTAGTATTTCCATGATAAATAAAAAAAACTAACAACCGGGAGAAGGTTTTTCAGCCGACTCCCACTGGTTGTTAGTTTTTTTGTCTATAGCCGTTTATAAGTTTTAAAAATTCTATCGCCAGAGCTAATTGCTCCGGACTTACGCGAGCATCCATTGCCTGACCCACTACAGCAAAATAGTTAAAGTAGTTTTTATCATTCAGCATTGTTCTGACTTTTGCTGCCTGCTCGATTTCTTCCAAGGTTTCCACATCATCGATTAAAAAAAACTCCACAGGGGTATTAAGTTTTTTCGCCAGCATTACAATCTTATCACGGCTTAACTGCCGGCGATTGTTTTCAATATGTGATATATACGACTCAGTGACATTGAGCAGCTTAGCCAATTGTTCGATAGTAAGAGAAAACCGGGCACGGATATATCGTACTTTATCACCAAACTTCATCCCTTACTTTCCTCCCAAACGGTATAAAGCCTCCCGCCAAACAAATTACCGGCAACTACCTATAGCACTGTCCTCTTCCATACTCCCGCCCAGCTGCCTTAGCGCCTCGCCTACCTTGGCTTCCACTTCGCCTAGCGCATGGCCAAATACCAGAACATTTACTTCCAGTTCCAACGAATCCAGGACAATACCGCTTACATTCCTCCAGCAGTTTGAAGGAATTACATCCACCTGCTCCAAGCGGGTAAGTGACAAAAAGAGAAAATGCTCCACCGCCAGTTTTGATAATTTGGCCAGAATTTTGATATGGCCTAAAATGATGTTGTTACAGGCTACTCCCCGTCCAATGGTCATGATACATTCCCGCAATAGTTCCTCGGCTTGCGCGGTGGTCATCGGTTTTTCGAAAAGAATCCGGTAATGCCGGCTAAAAATTGCAGCGTCATCAGTCACAGCGAACGACCTCCTCAAGCACGGCAAGGGGTAACTCCTGGGCTGCGCTGGCAATTACCACCTTCAGACGCTCATCAAATTCCTGTAAATCCTGGTTAATTTTCCGGATATCCTCACCGTCCAGATCGGCTTTGTTCAGGATAATTAAATCACTGCCTGCTATCTGTCCAAGCACCAGCGGCTTTAACATAGCAATCAGCTCCGACCATCGCCCCCGGTCAACGATAGTTACCGTTTTGAATGAGGAGTAAACATCACTATATTTTTTTAGCGACTTGGCTGTCTTTGAGGGATATGCCAGACCTGTCATCTCAATGATCACCCATTCCGGATGTATCGTCTCATAAATTTCGCCGACAGCACTAATCAAATCACTGGTGATCTGGCAACACACACAGCCGCCAAATAACCGTTTTACTTGCAGGCCGCTATGGGAGAAAAGCTGGTCGTCAATCCCGTCTGCACCAATCTCGTTCTCAATAATGGCTACCGTTTCCTGCCGTATAGCTGTCAGGTATTTGGCTACCTGTAATATGGTTGTCGTTTTGCCGGATCCTAAAAAACCGCCGAAGAGCAAAATCCGCATAATTTTCTCCTCCCTAGACTCCCGAATCTTACAACATCTGTATTCCGCGTTAAAGAATCTGACAGGTTCAGGCGGGTGGTGCCGCCTGCAAAACTAGTTAGCACGTTATAATATAGATAGGTTTATAGTGTAAAGGGGTTATCCCCATAGGTTTGGAGACAACCCCTAACTGCCACAGAACTACCAGACAAATGCATCCCGGCGATAGGCTTCAAGATAGTTGCAGCAAAAATTATCCCGGCCGGCCAGCGTTTCGGCCGTAATTATGCTTGCCATCATAGCCTTATCCAGCGGATTAATAATCAAACTATCCAACCCCTTGGCAATTCCCATAACGGCAAACATTTGATTCATGAATTTCCGGTTAGGCAATCCATAGGAGATATTTGACAAGCCGCAGATAGTATGGACTCCCGGAAAGTTAGCGGTAATGACCTGTATGGCATCCAGAAACTCAATCCCGAAAGAATCACTGGTAGCCACCGGCTGAACCAAAGCATCTACATAGATATTATCAATCGGTATATTGTGCTGCACCAGATTATTGATCAGCTTATCGGCAATTTTCAATCTGGCTTCCGTAGTCTCAGGCATACCGTCATCACTCATGCACAAAGCCACAACTTTGAGATCGGTTCCGGCAATAACCGGCAATAGCGCATAATACCGGTCTTTTTCCAAAGAGATGGAGTTAACCATCGCCGTTCCTTTATGAACGGCAAGTCCCTGCTCCACACACTTGGGGTCAGGACTGTCAATACAACACGGCAAATCAACAGCTTCCTGCACTATTTTTACCAGCCACTTGAGATATTCCGCTTCTTTTCCCACAAAAATACCAGCATTAACATCAATATAATGTGCTCCGGCTTCAAACTGGTCTTTGGCTACTTTTTGAATGGCGGCGGTATCCTGCGCCTCGATAGCCGCTGCGATAGCCTTGCGGCTGGAATTGATCAACTCACCAACAACGTTCATGATGTATTCCCCCTTCTGCCTGCGCTTCCCCGATCCCCTTAATTGACCGGTCAGTTACTTAAGATCGTACTCGGCAGGGATAAACGTATCCAGATCCAATTCGCCTTTAATTTCGTGCCAGAATTTTTCTTCATCATCAGGAATAGCAGCCACCTGATTATCCATAATATCCAGCCAGTTTTTCTCACGCTCGGCAATTAACACTTCATTATTGGCAACAGCTTTTCTGATGGCATCAATAGCCAGCTTGGCACCGGCTTTGGTCTTCAGGAAAGGCGTCTTGGCCTTGACCAATTCTTTACTAAGATCCATAACAACGTCAGGCCGCAAAATATATGCCTGAGGGTCCCATTTCGAGTCAGAATCGGCGAGCAGATCCCTGAAGGTAATGCTATAGCCTTTTTGTTTGGCCACATTCATCAGCCGGCAATCATAAATCAACTGCTCAATCGAAACCACAGGTGCTATATCTGATAAGAGACGTACCGGCGTAACAGATTCATTGCTCCACAAATCGGCTACGGCTGCGGCAATATTGCCGACAGCGCTTAAATGAGCGCACGCCGCCGATTTCCCTTCCATAGCAATAGGTACACCCGCAATGGCTTTACAATATACGCCTTCATACCCGCAGTCCTTGTTGGGACCAACAGCACCGGCTTCATAAGCGGCGAGAGTTCTGGCCACACTGGCTACCCGTACTACTGCTGCAAACACATTAGGGATAAAGCCTTTGTGCGCCAGGACCATGGCAGTATTGGCAAAACCGCAGGCCGTATCGCCGGCTGCCTGGGAACCATTTTCACCGGCAATTCGCACAATATGCTCCCAGAGGAACTTCATATCCCGCGTGCCCATAACGCCCAGCGCAAAGATAACCTTGGTTAAATCGGCATTTACCAGGGCGTCGTCATGGATTTCTTTACCGCCGGTGGATTCGATGGCGATAAAATCCGCCCCGCCTTTAGCTGACCCTTCTATTGTCCTGAGAAGATTGTCAAATATCTCACCACTGCGCATTAACGGCGGCCGTTTAAATTCGCGCACATCGCCGGGGGTGCTGCGCAGAGCGCTTTTCAGCCCATATTTGGCTTCATACTCAAACATGGCATTGCGCAGCAGGTTACTGATTTCGATTCCCCATTCCGGTACCAGCGTCATCTCCGGCAGCATTTCAAATTCCACCACAAGTCCGGTTGCATATAACTCTTTGGCCCGTTTGAGAACTCCGTTAATCATTTCGGTATAAATCTCTTTGATCTCCGGCATAGTGCTTGCCGTAACTTCCATGGGCGGCAAAGTAAAGTTAAGCTCCGGATAAATTTCGCCACCGCCGATAACCATCCCGTTTTTGCATTTGACAGGATTGGGAGCACTGCCATAGACAAAATCGTTTAACGAATTGTACGCTAATTTTTCAAAGCTTTTTGCCATTTTGCCATACCTCCTTCAATGTATTACTGTCTAATTTTTGCCCGCCAGGATTTTCTTGGCGACATCAACCGCCACTACAGCATCTTCCGCATAGCAGTCGGCATTTATGCTCTTGGCATAGGCCTCGCTGACAGGAGCCCCGCCAATCATGAATACGAACTGGCTCCGTACACCGGCCTTTTCAAATTCTTTGATTACACTGTCCATATAAGGCATTGTCGTCGTCAACAGCGCCGAGAGGCATATCATGTCGGCTCCAACCTCCTGGGCCTTGCTTAAAAATGCCTGTGCAGACACATCAATGCCCAAGTCATACATTTCGATACCGGCGCCTTTCAGCATCATGCGGACTAAGTTTTTCCCGATATCATGCAGGTCGCCTTTAACGGTACCGATAACAGCCTTGCCGATAGGCTTAACGCCGGTGGCGGTTAAAACCGGTTCCAGCACCTGCATCCCTGCATTCATTGCCTTGGCAGCCATTAACATTTCAGGCACATATATTTCATTATTTTTGAATTTTTCCCCGATAACTGCCATAGCCTCAATTAATCCGTCATTTAGTAGTGCAGTAGGATCCACTTTTTGTGCCAAACCCTCAGATACCATTTCTTTTACTTTTACACCATTTCCTTGTTGTACATAAAGCGAAAGTTGATTAAAATCCATTTTTCTTCCTCCTTTTATTTTTTATGTTTTTTGTTTGATGAACCCTTTCGACATTCTTTTTTTAACTGATTTCATTATAGCATTGCTGCTATTCTGAAAATTCGCCCCATTACTGCTCTTTTGAGTACAATCCGTGCATCCGTAAATATGTGAATAGAAAAACAAATAGACAGGCAAAAAACGGCCGGCCCTCAGTCTCGAAGGGCCGGCCGGCTCTGTTTTGGCAAGGTAAGCTATGGCTGTTATGTGGCTAATCTCCGTCTCATAACAATTTTGTTCAGGTTATGTTCAAGAAAACTCTTGGCATCTTTAGCGCATTTAAAATAACAATCGGCACCAATTGCCCGGGCAAAGGTTTCGTCAACCGGGGCGCCCCCCACGGCAACAATCAGACCCTTACGTATACCGCTGTCCTCCAGCGCATTAATAACCTTTTTCATAACAGGCATTGTCGTAGTCAAGAGTGCCGCCATCATCAGTATCTCAGCTTTGTTTTTTTCCACACACTGCAGGAACCGCTGGGGAGTTACGTCAATCCCCAAATCAACAATCCGGGCGCCGGTACTCATTACGGTTAGTTTCACCAGGTTTTTCCCGATATCATGTAAATCTCCCGCTACCGTGCCGATGACAATCGTACCTGTCTGCCGCTTCACCTTATACTTTAACTGCGGTTCTACAACAGACAACCCGGCATGCATGGCGCGGGAAGACAGCAGCACTTCCGGCACGATAACCCGCCGGTGACTGTATTTATCGGCAATCTGGTCCATGCCGACAATAAGCCCCTTCTCAAGAATAGCAAGGGCAGGATACCCTTGCGCCAGCGCTTTACTGCACAATTCTACCACGGCTTCGGCATCGCCGGTCTTGACTTTCTCGGTAATTTCGGTATAAATCACGTCAATCCCCTCCAGTTAAGACAAACTGTTACGGTAAACCAACGGTGCAACCCCAATATATTTCGCAAAAACCTTGGCAAAATAACTCTGGCTTTGAAAACCGACTGCCTGTGAGACTTGGGCGACACTGAGCTCCGGCTTTTTCATCAGCTCAACAGCCTGTTCTACCCGCACCCTGGTGATATAATCATTAACCGTACAATTAAGCTCCTGACGAAACAGCCGTGACAGGTGCGAAGGGCTAATAAATAATTGTGCCGCCACATCGTCGATTTTTATTGACTGTGAATAGTGTTCCAGAATAAAGCTTCTGGCCTCACCCACCAGCCCATGGTGTCTCTTATCCTCAAGCGGCGCACTGCGATTCAAAAACACCATAACCAGATTTTTCATGTGGAAAAAAAATTCTTCCATGCGCTGGCATTCATTAATCTTCTCATTGAAGGTATCCAGCAGTACCATCACGGTTTCAGCCTCCGCGCCACCTTCCACCGCAGCGCGGGAAGCCATGGTCGCCAGTTCACTGATACGTAATTTTATGATGGCCTGCTCGCCGGTAGTCTTCACAAACAGCTGGGTCAACAAGGTATGCAGATTCTTCTCCGCCATGGCCTTATCACCAAGACGGATATAGCGGAGAAAGCTTCTCTCCCGCTGCAGATAAGCAGCATAATCGTTCCCCTGTCTGGCTGCCGGGTCCTGCTGGCGTTTGCGGTCTTCCAGCTCTTTGCGAATGCGCTGCTGTATCTTATAGGTTTCAACCTTCTCCAGGACAAGCAGGTCCCGCTTCATCAGCTGGTTGACGGTAACATACAAAACATCGGCCGCCGCCTGGAAACGGGCAGGGGCAACGACATCCAGCTGCCCTGCCAGTCTCTCCATTTCGGCAAAATCATTTACTTCCGGGTTCAGTTCGCGCAGTTCCTGGTAAAAAAACTTATCCGGTTTCCAGAGCAGCACCTGGCTGCAGATAATACTTCCCAGGGAAATACCGCGTAAACTAATGGGCACCGCCCAAATAACCATTCCGGCACGGCAGCGGAAAAAGTAAGGCTCTTCCCATTTGGAGGCTTCCTGAGTAGCCTGTTTATAGGACGCCCGGCATTTAGCTACCCCGCTGGGTTTACTACGGATATACCGGCAAAACGCGCAGCGCTCGACAGTGTCAAAAAGGCCAAACGACTCCCCGTTTTTATTGACAATTGCCACATGTAGACCGGTCGCTTTGGAAAAATTCTCCAAAATTTCCTGGAGATATTGGAGATCAACCAGATTTCTGTCATTCATCGGTTTCCAACACCCCAATCTAAAAAGATACGATAACTGCTGCCAGATCAATTATAGCTTACATGATTCTATATACATACTTTCCATGAAATAGTTGCTAAAGGTCGCGCTTCCTCCCAATTCTACGTGCCGAATATTACCAGCCTGCTGCTGCAAGCCGGTAAAGGTTCTTTGATCAAGCAGGGCCTTAACGGCTCCGGCGTGGGCGGCATTGCCTGCTGTCTTCAGTTTATGCAGGCTAAGCTCTGGAATCAGACCGATATCCACCGTACTTGCCAAATTGAGATGGGTCGCAAAAGTACCGGCCAGTACAATGGAATCCAGATCTTTGATACTAAGTCCGGAAATATCTAAGAGTGTCCGGATACCGGCACAAACCGCCCCTTTAGCCAATTGCAGCTGGCTAATATCACGCTGGGTTAAAACAACATCGTTACCGTCCGGACCATAGGCCAAAACAAATTCCCGTTTCTGCTCCCCGTCACGAATCCGGCTTATCAGTTCAGGTGCCAATTGGTCCTGCACCGCGGGATCATTAGGATTGCTGATCATGCCTGACCGGCTTATGATCCCGGCCCGGGCCATTTGCTGCACGGCTTCAATCAGTCCGGAGCCGCAAATACCGGTGGCCGTCCCGCCACCGATGACCGAGAGCGTCACTCCCTGCTCGTCGATAAGCACACGTTCGATAGCGCCAGGCTGCGCCCGCATGCCATGATTAATTCCAGCCCCTTCAAAAGCAGGACCGGCCGCAGTAGAGCAAGCCCACATATTGGCTCCGTCCTGCAGGTACAATTCGCAGTTTGTACCGATATCTATCAGCAGGTGACGCCCCTTTGCCAGGAGTTCCTCAGACCCCAGAACAGCCCCCAGGGTATCGCCGCCAACAAAACCACCCACATTGGGAAATAAGACGACTTTCGCCTGCGGCTGCAGCGCCAGGCCAACTTCACCGGCCGTCAGCTCCAATGCGGTATTACACACCGACACAAAAGGCGACAAGGCCAGATAGGAAACATCAAGCCCTAAGAACAAATGATGCATAGTGGTGTTGCCCACCACAGTCGCTTTGTAAATCTGGCTGCTGTCAATGCCGGCAGCCTTGCACACGTCTTCCACTAAACGATTAATCGTACCGGCTACCGCTTCCTGCAGCAAAACCCGGTTGTCAGAACCTTTATTAGCAAAATCAATGCGGGAAATGACATCAGCTCCATAGCGTGTTTGTCCATTTTCCGCAGCCGCCAACTGTACTCTTTTCCCGGATTCCAGGTCATACAACGCAACCGCGATATTGGTTGTGCCAATATCAATGGCCGCACCATAAACAGGGACTTTCTCCTTCCCCGGCAGCACAGCCAGAATGTGCTGATCCCATAAAACTGCCGTAACAGCAAATTTTTCCTGGCGTAATATTGACGATAAAGTTTTGAGCTGCGTCAGGCCGATTGTCAGGTTAGCCGGCAAACCGTTTTCCTGTAGCTTTGCCAGCAGCCGTTCCCGGTCCCCCCGTTCATCCGCCAGGGTTGGCCGGTCAAGTTCAACCTGTACCTGCCGCAAACCGCAGTACTCACTGTTGGCCTGCTCGGGGGCAAACAACAGGCCGGCTTTGCGGTCAACCGTACCACTATCCCCACAAACCAGCGCCATTCCCGGCCGAGGTTCAACCTGACAGGCAAGACGAATTCCCGTCGCCAGCTCCCCGGCACTCAGCTTTTCGTATTCTACCACAGACGGCTCCGGAGCAGCGCTGATGATTCGTACCTTGCATTTCCCGCAGGTTCCCCGCCCGTTGCAAATATTAGTCACCGGATAATTACCGCGCAGCAGGGCGGACATGAGGTTTTCACCCTCGGTTACAACCAATGATTCAGAGTTAACCTTAATCAGCATACTCATTCTCCTCCTCCAATACTATCGGCGTGCCCGGAGGCACCCGGACAATCTCCGGCAAACGCTTACCGGTAACAACAGCAGCCAATAAGGCGAGATCTCCGGCTTCTTCACTGATCGTCCAGTTAAAAAAGCCGGCAATCTTTGCTACTTTTTGGCGATATTGCTCCAGTTTATCCTCTTCACAGGGTGTACGGATAAACACCGCTTGTTCGTACCTGCCATAGAGAGTCTCAATCAGATATTGGGCATCGGCCTCTCCGTATGTATCCACATATTCCAGATATTCCGCATAGGGGTCCCGGCCATAGTCCAGCCAGCCCTGACTAAAATAATAGATTGCCGGATTTCGTTCAGACAGTGTTTGCCGCCGTCGATCCGACCCCAGTAATAAACTGATGCAATCATGAGCGTTGGGCAACACCATCGGCACGGCGGCGGAAACCAGTCCCACTGTGGCATGGGAACACCTGCCATAGGTCAGAATAATCAGGTCATAATCCTGGCTGGCATCAATCCTCCGCTGCAGCTCCTGATGCAGCTTTTCGGGAAATGCATGCAGGGAAAAATCCAGAAACTCACAATCCATCCGGGTGGCAAGCTCCAATCCCAGCACTTCATTCCTGGTTGAGCAGCAGCCAAGCAATTTAATTCTCATTTTGCCCTCCCCCAACTTAATCACAGAAAGCAACACTAGTTAGAAAATTATACCATATTAGTTAATTTAATAATATACATATTTCCGTGTAAAGTCAAAGGCCTGTGTGCCGGTAAAATTCTCACCGGCTAATTGCATATTTTACAATCTGTGGGTATAATATAAGAAAAGGACTGACGTGTTGCTAGCACGTCAGCCCCTGCAGGTTGTCTAACCGGAAACGGTTAGCCTCGGTTTTGATTATTTACGAAATAACCGCATGCCTTAGCTAGGGGGCGGTTATTTTCGTTTTATGATTAAAACAATAAGTGTTGCAAATGCGATCATAAGATACATTGCCTCAAATATTGTCATCATACCACCCCCTTTCAAAAAAGGGTGTGGCCAACCGCTCCCTTGACAACCTTACGTTTATTATACTGTATTTTCCCAGTGGGAAAAAAGAGAAATTATGAGTGCGGTTCCGTGTAAAGTCAAAGGCCTGTGTGCGGTAAAATTCTCACCGGCTAATTGCATATTTTATGATCTGTGGGTATAATATAAGAAAAGGACTGACGTGTTGCTAGCACGCCAGCCCGGCAGGTTATCTAACCGAACGGTTAACCTGGACTAAAGGCTATTAAGAAATAACCGCAATCCTTGGTAGGGGGCGGTTATTTCTTTTTTATGATTAAAACAACAAGCGTTGCAAATGCAATCATCAGATACATCGCCTCAAATGCTGTCATCATACCACCCCCTTTCTAAAAGGGTGTGGCTAACCGTTCCCCGACAACCTGTTGTAATCATTATAGCATAATCTTCCAGAATGAAAAATAATTCTTACTTTAGTTTATTTCACCATTCACGATCATGGTCACTATCCCATCGGCAATCGCCGCCTCGTTCAGGGTCTGATTGTCCAGCAAGGGGGAAATCCTGGTAAGGGTTATCTCCGGGTTAATTGCCGGCGCCCTGGTGTTCAGCCACTCGCGGTCCTCACTGCCGGGGCTTTTCAGCTTGCCCAGCAGGGAAAGCCGTTCCTCGTACTCGGCTTTGAGCGCAGCCGCCACCCGTGTTTTATCGACATAGGTCAGGTCGTCGGATTTGAATATGGCCAGCATGCCGGCCCGGATGACGGCATCACCCTCGATTTTGTCGGTCATACCTTTTTCAATGGCTGCATACAGCAAACTGTTGTATTCGGTAAAATAGCGAAAATCATCCCGGTACAGCGCGGCTTCCACGCTAAAAAGCATATAGTCATAGCCGGTTAGCGGCTTGGCTGACTGCGGGTCGTCGCCGTAATAAAGCTGCGAGTTTTTCACAACCAGTTTGCCGGTGTCAAACTTGCCGGCATCGGCACCGATCACGGCAAAATAGCCGTTTTGCAGGGAGCTGCCGCCCAAATTGCCTGTACCGGCATATTCATTATGATAGACCAAATGAATGTCCCGGTCGCCGCCGGCCAACAGCTCCGACAAAGCGGTAACCGCGCTTTCCGCCACCTTGAGCGTGGCAGAAAGCTGACCGATGGTGAGCAGGCCGGAAATGCTGTTGGCCAGGGTAAGAAAGGCCGGAAAATAGTCTTTATTCATATAAGCCAGCAAGGCGGCGCTAATGGACACATTGCCGCCGCGATACGGCACCAGGTTGGTCAGGGAATAATTGAGCTGCACCCCTTTCCCCAGCGAATTTTCATTCAGGTTCAGAGCCAGCGGCCCAGCCACACTGGGCAATTCCCGAGCGGCATCAGAGCCGAACTGCAGACTGACGACAGAGGAGACCACCGGCACGTACTTGCGGAAGAGTTTCCGGTCATTTTTCAAGAACATTTCCGCCAGGCGCAGGCGGAAATAATGCTGGCCCTCCTGAAACACGACCGTTTCCACGTCGGACTTTACCGGCGCGTATACGTAATGCTTGGATTCCTTGACAAACAAATGAGCAAACCAGTCGATCAAACCCATACTATTCCCTCCTGCCGCCTGCCGGCAAAGTCGTATCCCCTGCCGCAGGCGTTATTATTTTTTCTCCCCAAGCTTGAAAAAAGCGTTATAGTTGGCTACTACCTGGTTAGCGCTCTCAATAGCGGCGTTTCTTTCCCTGATAATGAAATTCACATCATTTCCCGAGGCGTCAATATAGCCCTGCGCGGCTTTTAAATAAGCGTCCACAGCCGCGATATAGGCGGCGGTGGCTTTGGCGTCATTCATGGAAGCCGGCGATACCGGCAGCGGCGGCAGCTTTTCCTGCACAGTCGGATAAGCGACGGCAAAATTAGTGGCCGCCGGATCGGCCGGCACCGGCGGCTGCTCCTGAGCGGCAAGCGCCAGGCCTGCCACCCCCAGACAAAATAGAACCATAGCAATCCAGATTAGTTTTTTCACAGTATCTCCTTCTCCTGTCCGTGTTTTTAATTCTGCGCAGTGTCAGCCCAGATTTTGCGCATGAGCACCGGGTATTCTTCCTGCAGGTGGCGAAGGATGACATCAAGGGTCAGACTGACGAGCTGCGGTTCGAATTGTTCCGGCACAGCAGTCAGGCAAACGTCCAGAATCAGGGCATCGTCTTCGCTGATAAAATACTTAAAGCTTTTATAGGTCCGGTTCAGTTCATTGACATACAAGAGGACGCTTTGGCTGTCCGGCCCCTGAACGACTGCCGGTACAACCCGTACCTGCAGCGGTGTATGCAAGGTGTCGTCGGTGACAAACATGACCGGCAGTTGCTGTCCGCCCACCTCCAGATTGGTGCGGAAGATAACGGTGTGGAGATCGTCGTTCATAGCCTGTACACCAAAACAGGTGATCTGACCGGCTGTTAAAAAATCCTGAAACTTATTAGCTTTGATATTGCTGTTTTGCATGTGTCTTTCCCCTATTCTGTCTAAATTTTGCCGATGCCGTTACCGGCCTGGTTACACCCCGAACTGGTCGGCGGCGATCCACTCCATATTGAGGAGCGACCAAAAATCTGTCGCCAGCTTATTGAGGACATATTCATACGGCAGCCAGCCGTAGCCGGAGTCGCCCCAGGCACTGCCCCAGGAATTGCGGATAAGAAGCGCGCCGGTGGTTTCCCGGTTGTATTGGGTGTTTGTAATTTTCAAATTATCATCATAGCCAAAGGCCGCCACCGCATGGCCCCAGCTGGCCTTTTCATCCGGGCCGGGACCGGGGATGCCGCCGGGAACATCGGTAGCTGCAAACGAAGCAAAGCCGTAGAAGCCGAACATGGCCGGCACACCGGCGGCCAGATATTTTTTCACACTGCACAGCACATCGGCCGGTACCGTATTAGTGCCGGCAGGGTCGTGGCAGAAATACTGCAGCGCTTCATAGTTGTCGGCCACGGCATAGACAAAGGACGTCGGCTCTTTGTCAAAATCAGGAACCTTGTCAGTATAGGGCCAGTATTTTTCCGGCGGTACGCCGCACAAGGCCAATGACCCCATGGTATCGCGGATGTAAGACCCCTGGTCGCCGCTCACTCCTTGCAGGTTGCGGGCATTTTTATAGATAAACAGCCGCGAGGCGGCAAAATGCCGGCCAAAGGCCCGGTTCTGAAAGTATTCAATAATGGCCGCCGCCGCGTGGGCGGTGCAGGCCCCCAGCTGGCCCTGGTCCGGCACCGGCGTGCTGCACCATTGGCGCAGGTCGGCCTTGGGCGGCAGCGGCACAATCTTGTCAAGCCCCAGTCGTTTGATGATTTCCCGCAATTTGGGATGGCATTCGGTGTAGTCGCGCAGGTCAGGCAGCGGCGGCAGCCAGCCTGTCCCCACCGTGCGGTTGCCGGGCAATACTACTTGCAGTTTCATAAAATATATCCCTCCTTACAATGGACCTTGCGGCAGCTACCAGAAACCAGGCCTGGACAGTTCTATCCAGGCCTGGTAATTCTGCCGCTGCAATGCAGTTATTCCCTGAATGGGTTTTTCACCGGACAGGGCACTGTCTAGAAGAAATACCGCATTGTCATGTAATACGTCCGCCCCTGCTGCGGATAGGCAATGCTGCCGACGCTGCCGTCACTGGATCTGCGCCATACCTGGTTTGGCCCTTTGTCAAACAGATCGTTAACACCGGCCGTCAGCTTGACTGCTTTGTTAAAGTCGTATTTTAAGCCGATGTTGGTCAGCCCGAGCGAATCATACAGAGCAGTAGCATCCGGAGATTTGATATCCTCATAATAGATTCCGGTCTTATCCAGATAGTGGTATTCACCGAAAACGGTAAGTTTGTCGCCAGGGAAGCGATAGCTCAACCGGGCATTGACCTCCCACTCCGGTATCCAGGCGAACGGCCGTCCCTCATAGTTTACCGACTGCGAGGCGGGATTGTTCTTCCCTTTGGTCACTAACGAGTCGTTCCAGGTGGTGGCCAGCAGCAGGTTCCAACGCTGCCAGTCGAATTTCCCCTCCAGTTCCAGCCCCTGGATCTTGCCGGAATCCTGATTGGTATAGTACGCATAACCCTGGATGGGATTGATGTTATACACCGTCAGGTTCCGGGCATTCCGGTTGAAATAGGTCAGCGTCAGGTCGGTGTCGGCCTCAAGCGCCCTGCCCTGCCAGTTGGCGCTGATATCCCAGCTGGTGCCCCGCTCCACAAAGGAGTTGAGCAGAAAATCGGTATTGGAGCTGTTGTACGCCTGATAACGGGACAACACGTTGACCCCATCGCCAAAAATTTCATAGAAGTTGGGGAATTTGTAGTAAGTCCCATAGGTACCACGGAACGTCCAGTGGTCGTTTTGCACTTTTTTCAGCCCTAACCCGTAGGAATAGTTCCATTGACCGATATCGGGATCGCCCAGATCAACATCCATCTTCAGCTTTTGCGCCCGCAGCACCGGCGTAAAGAACAGGTTGCCGCTTTTATTCAGCGTCATAGTATCCTGCACTTGCAGGAAATAGTTGTCGGTTTGGTAATGCTTTTTGAAGAAATGCTTGTACTGGTTTACTTTGCCGGTCATGCCGGCAGGCACAGGCCAGGTGTTAGGCATGTTATGGTTGTCTACATCCATGGTTTCGCGGGAGTAGTCCAGCAAGAATTCCACCAGATGATTATCGCCAATTTTCCAGCTGCCATCAATCGCGCCGTTATAACGCCGGTTACGGAATTCGTTGTCGACAATCATCGTGCCCGGGCCGACGCGTTCGAGCTGCCGGGCGTTTTTCACCTGATGGGAGGAATCGATTTTCCAACCCCATTCCAGATTATCCGCAGTCTGCCGCCGTCCCACCAGCAGTTCGGTTTTCTCAATGTCCTGGAAATTGTATTTGGCGTTGTCAACCATATCGGCATTATTAGTGCTGGCTGACTGCGGAAAACCGGTACTGTTGTTTTTATAGGCCAGTTTGACAAACCAGTTGTCGTCCTGCCATTTTAAGAGGGCGTCAGTATTATGATAATCATTGTTTTTGCGCCATTTGGTTACCGCCTTACCGTTAATCCAGCCGGAATAACGGTGATCGTAGCGGAAATCGCCCTTGGCCTGATCCCGGTTGAGGGCGAACAGCAGGCTGCCGCTGCCGGCCGGGGCGGTCAGTTCCAGATTGCCGGTGTAGCCGTTAAAGGAACGCATACCGGCCGCAATGCTGCCGGTGGTTTCGGCCGGTTTCTTGGTGACGATGTTGATGGCCCCGCCCAAAGGCGCGCCGGCAAAGCGAGCCGGAACATAGCCACGGTAGACTTCAATATGGCTGACATTCTCCACCGGAATGGTGGACAGATCGACCGCCGCTTCGCTGGAGGAATTGACCAGCACGCCATCCACATAAATATTGACCTGGCTGCCGGTGGACCCCCGGACCCGGGCGACGGTGTAATGCCCGGTGCCGTTCAGCCGCTGGACATAAACGCCCGGCACAGTCTGCAGCAGATCGGGCAGGTTTTTCATCTCGCCCTTGTATTCCGGTACGGGAATGACCGAGACGGTACCGGGAGACAGTTTTTTCTCCCAGTCGGGCCGGGCGGCTTCGACCACCAGCGGAGTTAAGGCATAAGTGCCGGGGTCGCTGCTATCGGCAGTTATCTGAACGGTATTGTTCGCAGAACCGCTTGCAGCATAAGCAATCGCCGCCTGCTCAGGTGTATGCTCGGCAACCGCCGGCTGATCGGCCTGAACAGCTTGACTGGCTTGTCCACCCTGAGCGACCGGTACATCGGGTTCGGCCGGAGCCGTTGACGCGAACCGGGTCACGCCACTGCTATCGTCAATAACCGGGGTCAGGCCATTTGTTGTACCGGCCTGACCGGGCGCTGCTGCTTGCCCGGCAGCCAGCGACGTCAGCTTGCTGTCAAACTCCGCCGTCCGGTCTTGGACGGAAGGTCCGTTGAAGCGCCAGGACATACCGGCGTTAACCTGCCAGTCGGTGTTAACCTTACCGCCGGTGGTTTTGGTCAGCCCGACAAAGGCATTCTGGTCTTTGCCGATCTGCAGATTGGCCCCCAGGCCGAATTCAAACCAAGTGTCCTTGCCGGCCAGCGTGTTCACCGGCAGGCTGGCTCCCACCAGATAGTCGTCCCAGTAGCTGCTCCAGTACAGTGCATCAGCCCGTGCGCTGCCGCCGTCCTTAAAGTCGTGGTTGACCGCGGCTTTAGCGTAAACCAGGCCGCGTTTGCTGCCGCTGACGAAGTTTCGCCCGGCAGTCACGCCCAGGCGTCCGGTGAGCATTTCCACATTATCCTGCGTGTAGCGCATATTATTGGCGGCAGTATAACTGTGACCCCGCAGCGTACCGTAGGACAAACCGGCCTGCGGCTCGACATACCAGCCATTTGCCAGCTGTTTTTGATAGCCGTAGCGGAGGCCGGCGCCATAGGCCCAGGTACGGTAATCGTTTTGGAACAACTCCTCCTGCGAGTCGCGGAACTGATAGTCATTGCTGAGTTTGGAGCCCCGCACGCTCAGATCGAGATAATGGCCCTTATCGCCCAGCCAGGTGGTATACAGACCGATGCCCTTGCTGGTCAGTTCGCCGCTGCCGCGGCTGTAGAGCACTTCATTCGTGCCGTCCCTTTTGGTGTGCTGGTGAAAATCGGCGTCGGAATTGAGCATGCTCACAAACAGGCCGGTGTGCAGCCGTCCGCCGAACAGCCGTCCCTCCCGCTGCTTGTCGTAGCCGACCTGGATGCCGTTATAGCTCTGGCCGAAGTCGGAGCCGTAGGCCCCGTCAAAGCTGTATTTGCCCCGCCAGACCTGCGCCCAGGTCCCATCGGCACCTGCCGTCTGCCCCAGGCGGGCGGCGGCGCGCAAATCCTCGCCCCGCTGCCAGAACAGGCCGTCCTCTATCCGCCACAGGTTGCGCATAGAGAGCTGGGCGTTGGCGGCGCTGAATACGCCCTGGGACAGAAAGTCGGTACTAGTGGCCGTCCAGCTTAAATCATAATTTTTGGTAGCACCGGCGGTATAATTGGTGGTTAATGTCGGTACGAATAAATACTTGTGCAGCGCATCATCAATGTAGCTATTGTCAATCTCTGCCACAAAGCTTAAATTTGGTTCTACACTGGCAGTTAAATTTCTTAAATTAATAACTTGAGTCACCGTGCCTTGCAAAGTAATGGCCTGAGCAGCTTCCCAACTGCCGGACGGCACTCCGCTGTTTGACCCGCTGAAAAAACTTTTATCAAAACGGTATTGCACCCTGACTGTGGCAGCAGACTCGCCAGTTCCCAGCTGCGGGTTTTTAAAGGTAAATTGGGTTTTGAAATCTTTGCCGTATACTGTCCCTTTTAGAATCGCGCCATCATAGAAAACGGTTTTCGTCGCAGTGGTGTTGTTGTTATTAAAACCGCGAACAAGGCTTTTCCATTCTGCTCCCGATACATCATAATTATAATCTGCATACTTATAGGACATATCCAGGACGGCGCCGGCACCTATCGTTAAATCTCCGGAGCTGAACCCAACACTGTCCATCGGCCGCCAGATGCCACCGTCTTCAATAACCACCGCTTTATAGCGCAAGGCCGGTGTGTTCGTTTGATCGGTGTTAATCCAGGTTGTTTTTGTCTGCCCCGCGCCAATGGTGTAAATTGCAGGTCCAGTTCCTGTTCCCAGTTCTTTATCGTTGACCGTCTCACCGATTATTACAGGCCCCGCATACACCGGCGTACTACAGAGCAATGCCGACAATACTAATGACGTTAAAAGTTCCTTTTTTTTGCTATTTAGTTTTTTTCTTGATTTCAAGCTTGTCTTTCCCTTCTGCCATGCAATTTACTCAATAAAAAAGGCGGGGGAAAGGTTCACCCCGCCATACCTGCAGGTCTTACTTTTTGGCGGCCGCCACCTCGTCGAGCAGGCGTTTCCGTTCGAGCAGGGCCATGGCCGAGCTGGAGGCGAAGGCCGGCGCGACATAGCCTTTCAGTTGAGCGGGAGGCGCCACTTCGCCACCGTAGATAGTGATGGAATTGAGGTTAGGACTGCCGGCCAGTGTGGTAAGATTACCGATGCCTTCCGCATTGCCGACAATACCGCCGGTACCGTAGATGGCCAGATCGTTGCCGCGGGCGAACCAGGTCTTGCCGGTACTTTCCGAATAGAGCAGCGCCCAGAGATAGCCGGATAAGTTATCGGTTGCTATAAAGGTTGCCGTAGGATCTGGAGGGAAAGCTGATGTTAAATCACTAAGCAGTGCGTCCCCGGCATCGTTCAGTGAATCAATCGTAAGCCAGTACAAGCGCCAGGTCATGACCCAGCTGGCGTTATAGGCGCCGGTCAGAATGAAGACCTGGCTGCCACTTTCATTGAAGGTCAGTGCCCGGAAATCAAAGCGGTCAGTGGCTGGGTCAGTGTTATCAGCCGCCGCCTTAAGCAGGTTGGTGACCTCCAGGTCGCTCAAAGCCACCTTCTGGATTTTGGACTCCGGGTTCCAGACAATGGGGGTGGCGTTATGCTGCATGCCGCCGAGGGCGACCAGATACAGGAAATCGCCCTGGGGCTGAATGCTGAACGCGTTCTTGCCCGGCCACTCGCCCGGCCCGGGGTTGACGGTTGTTGTGCCGTGCGGGCCGGTGTAGGACGGTGTTCCGCTGAAATCCAGCAGGTGCTTGACCACGGTGCTGTTGACGTAGGTGGGGCTGGCGGTCAAAATATTAATGCCGCTGATGAACAGAGCGTAAAAGTAATCGCCGACAATTTGCAGGTCCACACCGTAGGAATCTTGAGACGTCGGGGGCGTCAGCCTGAAGTTGTGCCCGGCAGTGGTGTCAAGCGTATAGGTGTCGCCGGCGCTTTCCACGCGGAAAACGATTCTATTATCAAAGTCAATGCCGTAGATATAATAATGCTCGGTTGCATTTTCCGTGACTGTTGCCGTTTGGAATTTGTAAGGATTGGTGATAGGAATATTGTTGGAACCGCTGTCAACGACAGTCCACAGCGCCGGTCCGTAAATGGGTCTGCCGGGATTGATGCCGTCGCTCCAGGTGTCGGCGTTATAAATCATAAAGTAGCACGCAGCACCCCCGACACCCCATTGAATGGCCGGTACAATCGCCCGGTTATCGCCGTTGCTGTTTTTAAAGTAGAACACCTTTGTATCGCCGGGCAGTTGTTCAGTGTTGCTGGTCACCGGATTGACCCACTGGGTCACTACGCCTTTACTTTCAGTAATCACATCGCCGCTTGTACCGCCGCTGTATACGGCTGTTCCCAGATCGCCCTCGCCGATAAAATTGGGCGGCGGATAAGAATACACTGTGTACGCAACTTTACTGGACATAATGTTTCACTCTCCCATCGTTTTTTGGTGTTATTCTGCGACCGTCAACAGCTTGTGGGCTGTTGAGGTCTTTTCCTTAGTACCCACGGGAAAAGAACTCACCTCCTTGTTCAGAACTCCCTATCACAGTCTGTCCGGGCGCCGTTATCGCACCCGGGCGGGACGAACAGGCTAAGTTACGCTGTCGCCGCTGCTGCTTATTGTTTGAGCTTAGCTATCACGTCGGCGGTGATATCAATACCACCATAGACCACGGTTGCTGCGTCAATAATTACTGTTAGTCCTTTTTCCTCGGCGACGGCCTTAATGGACGCCTCGATTTTGTCCCCTACCGGCTTCATGAGAATGTCTTCCTTCCGGGCTTCCTCGCGGGCGATGGTGTCGTTTAAGGCTTGCCGCTCCGCGTCCGACAGGTCTTTGCTCCGGGTGTCATAGTCTTGCTGCGCCGCTTCGCGCAGGGACTGGATTTCCTTCAGTGTCTCCTGAATACCGGGATAGCTGCTGAAAATCTGCTGGCGGTTGACATAGCCCACGGTTTGCTCCGGTTTGGCCTTGGCCTTGGCGGCCAGCGCCCCGGCCGGGGCCAGCATGCCGCCCAGAAAACATACGGCAATAAGTAATAAAAGACTGCGTGTTAGTTGCTTCATGCCATTTCCTCTCTTGTTTGATTTGTGCTTCTAAGCAATAAAAAAACTCCCTCATCGGGAGTGGTTACGCTGTCCGGACGAAAGCCGTCCTGGCTTGTTGCGTAATCTCCTCCCCATACCTCGCAGGTCAAACGGTGATTGTCAGACAGGCAGTTCTCCTGGCTCCGGTTCATCACTCTCTCGCACCTTCCCAAAGCGTTCGCTCCAGTGGCATATCTGCGAGATTGCTCCCCGTTACAGTGGCGGGACCGCGCCGGCATTACACCGGACTTCCCTATTAAGCCCCGTAGGGCACCTATCCCAACGATATTCATTTGTCATCACTTTTTCATTCTATACAGGACTTTGAAGCATTATGCCGAAAAATCAGCAGATATTGTGCCCTTGCTGTTTGCACCTGGCAGCAAACTTCACATACGCTTCCAGCGCTTCGATAATGGCATCTTCCATCATTTCAGCCCTGCCGTTCTTCCCGGCTTCCTCAACAATGTGCTGAACCTGCCGGACATGATAGCCATAGTCCAGCAGCGCGCGGGTTAAGGTCTCGATCCTCCGGCGTTTCATAACTCACCTCTCCTACTACCGGACTGCGGTAAAATATATTCACATTCTCCCGCCGGCGCAGCATCTTTGGTTTGCTTGTCCCTTAAAGCACCGGCAAGGGGCTGCAGGCTGTCGCTATCCCCCTTTGATTATCTGTATTCGGCGCCGCTAAGCGACACCGGGTATATTGCTGTCATGGGCCTGGTCCATGACAGTGGCTCACAAATGAAACAAAAAGCGCCGACTATTCCGCCCGGCGGAACAATCGACGCTTTACCTGTTGCTAAAGCTGCCTGCTGCCGGTGCCGGGTCAAAAACCGCTCGCTGGCTGTCAGGCGAGAAAGCTCACCTTAACAAGCCTCCAGTCATATGTTAGCTCAGAGCTAGCCTATGCCTGCGAGTGTTCTTAATCCCAGACCTGTGCATCGCAGGCTGTACGGATATACATGTCTCAGCTGAGACACTAGAAACCAGGCAGTACCCTGACTTGGGTCATCACCACATTCTCCTTGGTAAGAGGCTTGCAGAAATATGGCTCTCCTTCACAGTTGCGAGACAGCGCCGGAATCACACCGGACTTCCCTTTTAAATCCGCCCTGACGACGGATACCTGATTTCGTATAAAGTTTTGTAAGATCATAACCTTGGATAAGCAACTAATTATCTGCAACAAATATAAAAAAGCCTTCCTGTGATGAAATATCCAGAAAGGCTTCTTGTAATCCGGCGAAACTGCCGTCACAAAATACGAATTGCATCGCAATCCCCTCCCCGATTCATCGCAGGTCAAATGGTGATCGTCATGCAGGCAGTTCTCCTGGCTCTGGCTCATCGCTCCTCCAAACCTTCCCAAGATCGCTGGATCTCAGTGGTATATCATGGATTCGCTCCCCATCACAGTGGCGGGTCCGCGCCGGCTTTAAACCGGCTTCTCTCTTAGGCCCATACGGGCACCTGCACCAAAGTACATTATTCTCTTTTTTTGTGAGAATTCCTTTAATTTCTTTGCTTCAAATATAGCACCGTTGGGTAATTTTGTCAACAACTTTTTTAGCCTGTATTTTATGTTATGCAGCTATATTGTGTCATAAAGCAACAGGAATAATTATATTTTAGCACAAGTACTTCTGCTTGTCACACTTTTTCCTTCGTCATTTTCCGACATATTTAGATAGCAGTTTTAATGACCAAGGCGCCTTCGTCATTAAAACGGACAACGGTATTGGCAGGAAATTCGACCACTTCCCCAGCCGTTGAACGCCAGGTCACCTTCTCTTTGAGTGTTCCAACGGCGACTTCCCCATTCTCATCGAATTCTATGGCTTGTTTAGCGCTGAACTTGACAAAACCGGCTGAGTCGTTTGCGGCAAGGTTGGTTCGCCAGCCTATAGGCCGCAGGTAGGTATCCTCGGCCAAAACACCGGACCGGATTGCCCCGGAATCATAAAAAGCCAGGACGGTATTTTCTCTCAAGGTCAGAAAGCCGTATTTCCCCGCCACCAGACGAACGGTGGCCTGCTCGGCAAGTGTGCCGCGAAGCACTTCTCCCTGTTCGCTGAAGGTAACCGGGGTTCCGCCTTTATAGCGCAAATGCCCGTAGCCGGGAATAGCCATATTATAGCTTCGTTCGATAAAGGAGCGATGAAACCGGGGGAAAAAGGAGCCGGTCGCATAGGCGGAAACGTAGTAGTAGTCATTAATTACTCTTTCCCAGCCGCGCGGCTGGAGAAAGGTATCGTCTTTCAAGGTACCGGAAATCACTTCACCCAAATCGTTGGTGGTCAAAATCGTGCCTTTTTTGAATTCGACCTTATCACCAACCGTCCACCCCTGGGGATGCAGCTTCGTATCCTTGGGCAAAGTTCTGGTTTCCGCCTGCACGCAGGGAACAACCAACAGAACTGCCAATACCACACCCAGCATGGCGCTCATCACGCGCCTAAAAGAGAAAAAATGTCTCATAACCTCCATCTCCTTAATGTAGGAATCTAAAACACGGGAATAGGGATACCCGTATAGTCAATTAACGCCGACGATTCCGCCCGGCGGAACAGTCGGCGCTGTGCAAAACAATATCGTCTAACTCTTGATACGCGTCCTTGCTGCTTTGATATAATCGTCTAATGAAACACCATCACTTTGAGCAGCTTCCTTGCGACCTTGCTCAAATATTTCATCAAAATTAGCTAAGACCTGGCGGTAACGGTGCTCCTCTTCCGAGTTGTATTGTTTAGCAATTGCCTTGGGTTTCACATCAGCCAAACATAACACCACCTTTAGACTTTCTAACCACAGTATAGCATTAATCCGCCTGGTTTATCAACTACGATACTTTGCGCTTATCGTCTAAAATTGATATTTCTTTGTTTCTTTGTTATAATTATTGCAGGGATATTTTGTTTATCATTTGCATATACTACAAAGGAGATGTTGATAATGCTCGCTAAAATGATGGAGCGTGGTCATGTGGATAGAAAAATTATTAGTGTTTCTCAAAAACGCCAAATCACTATCCCGCTGAAGTTTTTTAAGCAACTTGGCCTTGAAACAGAAGTGGAGTGCTTCATTCAGGATGATGCCTTAGTGATCCGGCGTCTGCGTAACGGTCATGAAAATTTTTCTGTTGAAATTCTAAAAGACCTTATTGCTAGAGGTGTCTCTGGTGAAAACCTTGTACGTCAGTTTGAACAGGAAACTAAAAACATAAGAACCGCTATTGGTATCATGACGTCTGAGGCGGAACGCATTGCCGCCGGTGAAAGTCCGGCTGCTTCCTTTGACGATGTATTTAGCGAGGATAAATAGAAAATGTATGAAATTCTATTTAGTCCTGCTGCTGAACGTTATTTTAAGAAGCTTAAGGATAAGCAGTTGCGCTTAAAGTTTAAAGATGCGCTCATCCGCCTTCAGGAAAATCCCTATATTGGCCGGGCCAAGCAAGGTGATCTTTCCGGCATTTACGGCTATGACCTGTACTACAACAAAACCAACTATGAACTTGCTTACTCCATTTTTGAGTTTGATGGTAAGAAGGTTGTTGTTTTACTTGCCGGTACTCGCGAAAACTTTTATGAGGAATTAAAGCGTCTGATCAAATAAAATATAGCCTTAGTCCAAAAAAAAACGGCTGGTTGTCTGTACACAATCAGCCGTTTCCTATACCTTGCTTCTCGCTGCCTCCTCCTACTTGCAGTTCCTCCCTTTTCTTTTCTTGCCCATCAGTAGGTTGGTTCTGATAAAGGTTTCTCCCTTAACACCGTTTTTATCATATTCTGCGCATTGAGCATAAAAGCCGTGAGCGGCTGTTCCAGGCGGCTTTGCTCATCCCGGAATTCTTGTTCATACCGGTGCAAAATCTGTTCTTCCTCATAGCCTTGTTCTGCTAGGCGCAGGATAAATTCCTTAGTTTCCCGGACAGCGGTGATGCAGTTTTGCCAGTAACCGACAGCAGCACTGTCATTCACCAGTCCATAATGTGGTGAAATGATGAAGCGCGGCTTTACTTTGCGGCATTTCTCGATAGAAGCCAGCGTGTCGGCACAGCTGGTGATAAATCCCGGATAAAGTTTGCCGGAAGCACTCAGATAGCCGGTCGATTCACTGAGAAACAGTGTTTCGTTATTTACCAGAAAGGATAAGGAGCAGCGGGTATGTCCCAAGGTTTCCAGTACCTCAATCCGCAAGCCGCCCAGCTCCAATATATCTCCGTCCCGGATAATGGTATCCACTTTCATCAGAGCATCGTCATACCAGGCCAGTTCGCCGGCATGAAAAAGCTTGGCTGCCTGCTCACTCAGTTTTCTAATAGTCGCCAAGGCATTTTCCCGCTTTAAAATTCGTTCCGCATACCCGGCGCCGCATACCTCACTGTTGGGCCATTCTTTTTTTAAAAAAGGAACCGCACCAAGGTGGTCATAGTGCGAATGGCTGATAAGGATATAATCCAGCGTCTTGTTGTTAAGATATTGTTTGATATTACTGATGAGTTGGGACGCGCAATACGCCATGCCGCAATCAATTAATGCCGTTTTTTCATTCCCTAATAGCAAAAAGGCGTTGCCGCCTTTGCCACCGGTTACATTTACAATTGTATCCATATTAGTCATTCACCTGTATTCTCTTGTGTATTCTCTTGCTGTAATAGTTTTAGCTTTCCGGCAGCAGCCGCAAATTACTGCGACCTATTTGCGCTCCTCCGGCTTGGCTAACTGTAAGTTAATATGGCAGTAGCCGCCCGGTGTTTTTGCCAAATACTGCTGGTGATATTCCTCTGCCGGGAAAAAATGCGCCACCGGCTCCACTTCGACGACAATTGGCGCGGTATAGTGCTCCTGCATGGTTGCAATAAAACCGTCAATAACGGCTTTATCTTCCGCTGCATTGTAGTACACGCCTGTCCGGTATTGTGTGCCCCGGTCCGGGCCCTGACGGTTTAAGGTGGTCGGATCAACGATCCGGAAGAAATGCTCCAGTATTTTCGGCAACGGCAGCATCGTTTCGTCATAAGTTACTTCACATACTTCGGTATGTCCGGTCATGCCTGTACATACCTGCTGATAGGTGGGTTGTTCGGTAGCACCTTGTCCATAGCCGACCCGGGTGCTCAATACGCCTTTAAGCTGCAGAAAATAAGCCTCAACACCCCAGAAACAGCCGCCGGCAAGCCATATTTGCTTCATAAAAGGACGCCTCCTCTTGTGTTTTCCCCGACTTAAACAAGTCCTTCCTATTTTCCGTTATTACAAGCTTTTTTATCCTTTGTTACTGTGAACCATGCCAGTCCCTCCGGCTTATGCTTTGCGTCCCCGGCACAATGCCTGCAGGGAAAGGCTCATGATAACAATCGCTGCCGCAGCCAGCGCCGCCTGGGGAAAGGATTTGAACAGAACATTGCCGAAACAGCTGAACGCGATGGCCCCAGGCACACTGCCCACCAGTGTCGCCAAAACATAGGGACGAAAGCTCACCTTCGACAAGCCGGCAAGAAAACTAACCGCATCCCACGGGATAACGGGAGCCAGGCGCAGCAGCAATACTGTGCGGAAACCATGACTTGCCGCCTGATTGTCCAATTCCTCCAGCACTGCCCATTTAGGCCAGGCTGTGAGCCGGTCACGCCCCAGCAGCCGGGCTGCCCCAAAGCATAAAGCAGCGCCGCCGGCTGTGCCGATAACCAGATAGATGGTTCCCCACACAGGTCCGAAGGCTAAGCCGCCGCCGATAGCCAAAACAGCGGCAGGAAAGAAAACAAGCGGGCGGATAATATTACAGACAATGTATAACAGCGGCCCCCAATAGCCTAATGACAGCATCATGTTCCGGATGGCTTCCGGTTTAAACCGTTCCAGCCCGAAGCCATAAAGATAGATAATGCCCAGCACGATAAAACCGGCAAAACAACCGGCAATGGCCGGCCTAAGAACCGTTTGATTATAGTATCTCATAAGTCTTAATTATAGACCTTGGATTACTTACCTGTAAAGAAAAATCTTGGCATATCCGGTAAGCCTTTAATCCTGCTGCGGGATAGCGATAATATATACATTCCGCACCACATGGCCGGGTTTGAGGTACTGAGCGTCAAACCACATATCCTGGAATCGTAAAGCGTTAAAGGAGGATACACCGTCCGGATTATTTGCCGACAGCCAATGCACGGCAGGATCGGCGAAAAAGATGGTATCAGGCCCTTTCCCTGGCGATTCAGAAGCTGCGTAATACCCGGTGACTACTACCCAGTGCCCTCCCCAGTCAATCCATTCCACCATTGTAGGGATTCCGTTCTTCAGGTTTTCCCGAAGCATTTCCATGGTTCCATTATAACCGACTGTTGCTTGAAAGCCATTTTTCTGCAACCAGTTTACCATTTTCTCCGGGGGAGTGCCAGGATGCTTGGAGTTCATATCACCGGTTCCCATTTCCCGGGCAATCAGCATTTCAGTTTCGTGGTTCATTGCCTGGTCGGAAAGAACATTGTACCAGTGCAGCAGAGACATTACGGCAGCCGGGCCACAGGTATAATCGGTGGTCTGTTGATAGCCTTTGACCCCAAGGTATGTATAGTAGGGGCCGTCCTTCATTTCATAATAGTTGGCAGCACCGGTCGAGTCCGGCAGCGGCAGGCTGCTCTCTTCACCGGCAAGGTTTAGCGTGGCAAAGCAGAGCAGGAGACTAAAGCAGAGCAGCGCCGTCTTCCAGCGATTAGCAGGTACCAGTTTAATCAACATATGGCCCCTCCTAATGAATAATGAAATAAAAAACAAGAGCAATAAATGTAGGTTACGCATTTATTGCTCTGGCGGTAGTTTCTATTGACATTAATGTATGACAGAAAAGCAGCATTAATTACTATTAATACACCAGCTTTTCTTTGCAAAATCCTCTGCAAACGCTTGTTAGCTGCCGCGCTTGTCCAGCTGCTTAATGGCTTTTTCGATTCTGGTCAAAGCCTCCAGCACAACACTCTGCCGGGTAGCAAAATTAAGCCGCGCAAACCCTGCTCCCTGCGTGCCGAAAGCCAGGCCCGGATTTAATCCTACTTTTGCCTGTTCTACCAGAAATTCGCTCAACCCTGCTGCATCGTTAAAGTATGCACGAAAATCCAGCCAGGCCAAAAATGTTCCCTCCGGTTTAACCACCTTAACGCCAGGCAGTCTTGCTTCCATAAAATCCACAAGCATAGCTGCGTTTTTCTCCAAATACACCAGCAAAGCATCCAGCCATGCCTCGCCTGCCTGATAAGCGGCTTCGGTAGCCAACACGCCAAAAAGATTATTGCGCCGCAGATGCATGCGGTTAATTTCTGTCTCGATTAGTCCGCGTCTCTGCTTGCAGGGAACAATAATAAAGGAGGTATTGAGTCCGGCGATATTAAAGGTTTTACTTGCTGCCATAAAGGTAATGCTCTGGTGGCACACCGGTGTGCCCAGTGAGGCAAATACGGTATGTTTATGCCCGCCGTATACCAAATCGCTGTGAATTTCATCAGACAGTACATCTACCTGATAGGTTTGACAAAGCTGATATACTCTGTCCAGCTCATCGCGCGTCCACACGCGGCCTACCGGATTGTGCGGGCTGCAGAGCAAGAGCAATTTGTTGTCCGGATTTGCCAGTTTCTGTTCCAAATCAGCAAAATCCATTTCATAGTAACCATTATGTGAAATTAACGGATTCTCAACAATGTTCCGGTGATTATCTTTGATCGAAGCAAAAAACGGGGGATATACCGGTGGCTGAATAATAATGCCGTCACCCGGTTTTGAAAGCGCCAAAATAGATAAAATGATGGCCGGAACAACACCGGGGGCCTGAACAATCCATTCTTTTTCAATATTCCAATCATGCCGGCGTCTTACCCAGTCGATAATTGCCTGGCTAAAGGCCGCCCGGTCACGGGTGTTATACGCATAAACAGGATGCCCGGCACGCTTTAAAACCTTCGCCGCTACCGCCGGGGGCGACGCAAAATCCATATCTGCAATCCACAGCGGCAAAACCTCTTCACTGCCGAACACACTGCCGATATCATCCCATTTGCGGCTATCGGTTCCCCGCCGGGCAATAAGCTGATCAAAATCAAACTCGGCGCTGCTGTTTCCCATATAGTTATTTCCTCGCTTGTCTACTTTTTTTGCCGCCGTTTCGCGCCAATAGATTACTGCTATTTTTTGGGCTGCAGCAAACGTTTGTAATAGGAATGAGCCGTATACAAAGCCGCTGCCGGATTGTGTCCGGTGATTCTGTCCTTGGTAATCAGCGTAGTAACCGGCGCCTGTGAATATTTGATGAACAGTGAATCATGTCCTACACACAGACCGATGACCACATTCAAATCGGTATTTTGGTAATTCAATAAACGCGCCTGCAAAATAGGATTACACATGGATTCAGGATTCCCCGGACGCACTTTTTCCTCTTCCAGTATCCCGATTTCCGTTTTGTCCACCGCCCCTACTTTGCAAATGGCACTGTAATAGGCCAGCCCTTTGGCTTCCAGAATAGCCGCGAAAATTTTGGCTTCTTCAATTAAGCCGGCGCAGGTGGCAATACCTATTTTTTTAGCGCCAATCCGGTTGGCAAATTCGATAATCTCCTCTACCCGGCTGAGCTTCCCGTAGAATAGCCCTTCTATCTGGGCTGAGGCCCTGGCAATAATGGCGTCCTGCTCATCGCCCTGCAAATGCCGTTTAATTTCCTCAATATCTTCGGCGACCGGATGGCCGTCAACAGCTTTGGTGGTCAGGCAAAAGCCTGGAAACTGCTTGTCTCTTGTTCTACAGTTATACACGCTGCAATGGGTGCAGCTGAGGTTTTCTTTGTCGTTTTTACCGGACATAATGATCATTTCCCCTTTTCCCTTATTGTCAGATGGTATACTCAGTAAACGAGATATAGCGTGATAAAAACTGTTTTGTACGCTCTTCCCTGGGATTATTTAATATTTCCGCCGGCGGTCCCTGTTCTACGATGACGCCCTTGTCCATGAAGATAACATTGTCCGCCACTTCCCGCGCAAAATTAATTTCATGGGTAACTACCACCAGGGTGGAGTTAACCTCCCGCGCTACCGTTTTCATTACTTCCAGCACTTCACCCACTAATTCCGGGTCAAGCGCCGAAGTCGGCTCATCAAACAGGATAACATCAGGATTAAGGGCTAAGGCCCGTGCTATGCCGATTCGCTGCTGCTGGCCACCTGATAATTCATGCGGATAGGCATCGGCTTTATCAGCCAGTCCGACTTTATGCAAAACCTGTAATGCCTGGGCTTTAGCCTCAATTTTAGGCAGCTTTCTGACAACAGTCAAGCCTTCCATAATATTTTCCAGGGCCGTCTTATTTTTAAATAAATTATACATTTGAAAAACCATGGCTGTATGCTGGCGGATTTTATGGATTTCGGCTGCCGATGCCTTGGCTACGTCGATATGGATATCATTGAGGATAATTTCTCCCTGGTCGGCCTTTTCCAGAAAGTTAACCGACCGCAAGAGTGTTGTTTTGCCGGAACCGCTTGGTCCTAAAATAACCGTTACCGAACCGGTGGGAATTGTGCAGTTGATTCCCTGTAATACTTTATTGGTCCCAAAAGATTTATGGATATTTTTAAACGTAATCATGGCTGAATTCCTCTCTTAAAAAAAGCAACTTTATCTTCAACTACCAGAAATATCTTTTCAAAGATGATACTCATGCCCCAGTAAATAAGGGATACCACTATATAAATTTCCAAATAGCGGTTAGTACTGGCCGAAAGCACAGTAGCAGCGCCAAATAATTCCATTACGGTAATCATAAAAGCAATGGACGTGTTTTTTAATAAATTCAGGAATTGATTGGCCATCAGGGGTAAGGCAAATACCGCCGCCTGCCTCAATAGGATGCGGCAAAACCCCTGCCACCAGGTCATCCCGACAGACAGCGCCGCTTCCATCTGCCCTTTATCAACCGATTGTACCGCAGCGCGAAATATTTCTGATAAGTAAGCGCCGGTGCTGATGGTCAGCCCAATAACAGCAAAAGTCATAGCCGGAATTTGATTAAACTCTATTTTCCTGCCGGTGGTTTCCGATAACAGCATCAGGGCGACCGGTAAGCCAAAAAATACGATGTACAATACGATCATGGTAGGCAAGGCTCTGCCCAGCAGTACATACAGGTCGGCCAACCGGCTCAAAACAGGTATTCTTTTTATACGAATAACCATAACCATAATCCCCAGTATACTGGCAAGCAGCATACTGGTGGCCGCCAGCCCTAAGGTCACGGGAATATATCTGATTAATTGTAAAAACATTTCACCCAGAAAATGAGGGTCAATAATCGTATTCATCATGATAGTATCTGCTTTCTTTCTTTTTCATCCAATGAATCAGGCAGTTAATTCTTTGCCTAAGGTGGTTTGACGCTCCAGGAAACCGGTCGCCGCCTGGATGGCAAAGCATAAGAGAATATAGATAATGGCGATATCCACATATAACTCTAAATGACGATAACTGTAAGAGCCCATTAAATCGGCTTTGCGCAGCATATCGACAACACCGACATTAAAGATTAATGATGTACCCTTTAAGGTTGAAATTACGTTATTGCCTAAGGCCGGAATCGCCATCCTGAAGGCCTGGGGCAAAATAATGCGAATATACGCCTGGCAGCTATTCATGCCAATGGAATGAGCGGCTTCCAACTGCCCTTTATCTACCGCTAAAATACTGCTGCGCATAATTTCGGCAATATAGGCGCCCGCATGTATTGACATGACGAGAAAGACAAACAGCAACCCGGGGATTGAGCGGATATCCTGATAACCCAGGCTTTGCAGCAATTGCGGCAAGCCAAAGCATACTAAATATAATTGTACTAAGAACGGAGTGCCGCGGATAAAAGAAATATATACAAGGCTAATTTGATTTAACGCTTTTATTTTATTAATACGGATTAATGCAACCAGGCAGCCAAGCAAAATGCCAAATACCTCGGCAACAATTGTGACGATAATGGTAACATCAATATAGGATAATAAAATCGGAAACGCTTTTAACATATAATCAATACTGAAATAACTCCCCAAGCTGTCCCCTTCTTTCTCCGCCTTAGCTCCGGCAGGAATGCGGGGAACTAAGGCGGCTGGAATAGGAATCCCTTACTTTTGCGGAACAGTATAATCCTTGCCTAAAAATTGTTCAGATAATTTTTTCAAGGTGCCGTCTGCCCGCATTTCTTTTAAGGTCGCATCGATCTTGTCGGCTAATTTCTGGGACTCTGCATCTTTACGCAGGGCAAAGCAGGTAGGATCACTGGCGATGGAAGCGCCAACCGCTTTTACATCAAGCCCCAGTGTCTTTTTGGCTTCATTGATGGCTACTTCGTATGCCGGGGTTGCATCCACACGCCCGGTAACTACCAGATTCATGGTTTCGGTGGTTCCCTTGTCAGTGTATACCAATTCGATCTTAGGCTCGGCAGTTTCGTTGTATTTTTGCAGTTGACGGGTTACTTCACTGCTGCTGGTAACCGCCACTTTCTTGCCCCGCAAATCATCAATACTTTGGATGTCTTGCCGGTCGCCTTTCACCGCCAGTTTACGGCTGGTATAATTGTTAACTTCTTTTGTAAAAATGCTCTTATCCGCTCTTTTAGGGTTTTCGACAATCTGATTGGCAATAATATCAACCTGACCGGCTTCTAAACCTAAAAAGCCGGCATCCACACTCATTGTTTTAAAGGCAAATTTAATGTTAGGATTTCTTTTTTCAATTTCCCGTAAAATTTCTATATCATAGCCGGTCAAATGGTCTTTTTCATCCATATAAGTAAACGGTCTGAAGGTTCCCCGTGTCGCCACCTGATATACTTTTACTGCTTTGTCCTCTTGTTTAGCTGCCTGTTTACTATTCTCGCTTAACCCGCAGCCCGCACTAAGCGCCAGGCCCAGGATTAATATACTTGTCAAAAATAAGCTTCTGTACTTTTTGGTGTTAATAACTGATTTCATATCCTTCGCTCCTTTTTCGTATAAAGTGGATTTAGTTTCCTTACGAAGGTATTAGCTTGAATTCATCCTTGTTTCCTCCTCTATTACCACTGTCCCGGGGAAATGAGCTTGCAGCCAAACAAAAAAAGGCCTAGTTTCCCCTTGAGAGAAATTAGGCCTTCAGTTTGTCTGATCAGCTATACATTCTGTACCATTTTATATGCTATTAGTAATGCGGTATTTACATTATAGACAACCATTGTAAAATCGTCAAGTACATTTTACTAATCTTATGCGTAGGTTTTAGTCAGCCATTTCTTCCCTTCTACCAGTCTGGCAATAAGCATGGAACAGACTACATTGCCGGTAGAGTTCAGCAGCGTTGCCGGCGCATCGATAATGGTGCTGATGACTGCAATGATGGGCAGCACTTCCGGTGAAAACCCATAAACGCTGATAATCAGCATCTCACCGATCATACCGCCTCCCGGTATGGCTCCCATAACCGCTCCCACCAGAAAAGATACGCCCACAATGCCCATCCAGGTCGAGAAACTGCTCATATCCATACCGAAAAGCCCAAATAAAAATACGATCTTCAGAACCCCGCCGAACACAGAGCCGTCCTTATGAATGTTAGCGCCTAACGGAATAACGGTTTCCACCATATCTTTAGGTACGCCAATGGCCTTTGCCGACACCAAGTTAATCGGAATCGAAGCAGCGCTGGAGCAGGTGGCAATGGCTGTAACCGAGGGGGCTAACGCATTGCGCCAAAAAGCCTTTACCCCTTTCTTTCCTGCCGCAACATAGGCATACAAGGTAAAAAAGCCAAAATAATAGATAACTGTCAAAACCAAATAAGTAATAAAGGTCTTCAAATAGCCCTGCAGGATTTGGGTGCCCAGCTCACCCACCACATTAGCAAAATAAGCCCCCAAACCAATGGGTGCATAATACATAATCAGCTGGACTACCTTCATCATGACCTGGGTCGCTGCTGCCAGAAAAGTAGCCACCGGTTTCGCCGCTTCGCCCACCAGCGCGGTTGCCAGACCGGTCAACGCCGCCAGCACAATTAAAGGTAAAATATGAGATTTGGACAGCGCCAGCGGAAAATCCGATACCGTAAAGGTTTGCACCAGCTGTCCCAAAATGCCGGCCTGATTTGTTTTAGCCGGGCTGCTTTGCTCAGACTGAACTACATTTTGCAAGGTGGCGTAATTGATGCCCTCTGTCGGATTCATCAGTAATGCAACCCCGAGGCCAAACACAGCCGCAATCAACGCCGTAACAAAAAATACCAGAATAGTACTTCCCATAATTTTGCCCAGCCGGCTCATTTCTCCCATCGAAGCAATAGCCGACGCAATACTGAAAAACACCATCGGCACAATGATCATAAACAACAAGTTTAGAAACAAATCACCCAACGGCTTAAGAACAGAAGCCTCCGGTCCTAAAACCACCCCCACGGCTCCACCGATAAGAACCGAAGCCAGCAAAATGATGGAAAATAAATAATCCTTTAAAACTAATTTCACGATTACCAATCCTTTCGAAATACGTCTAACCTTATTTCGCCATAAAGCACCCAAGTCCTTGCCGCCGCTAACCGGGATAGCCGTTTTTTAAGCTTCAGGGCTATTTATATATATTATTCAGCTGCTGGGTCCTATGTCTTTAGACTTGGTGGACTACGGATGAAAGTTAGACATATTCAACCAAAAATTCCACAGTTTCGGCTTCCGCACAATCATCCACTATGTCCCGGATAAAATTAACCTGCCTGTCCAGCAAGGTGCTGCTGCTGCTCACCATAGCCACGCCGATCACCGCCCGCTGCCAGCAGTCCTGGAACCCGGTCTCGGCAACCGAGGCATTTAACCGTGAACGAATTCGCTGGGTAATACTTTTAATAATCTGCCGTTTTGCCTTGAGGGAACCCACATCAGGCAAAAACAGTTCGATAGTGCAGATAACAACCTTCATAACATCAGCCTCCGACAACCTGAATCGCCACCTTACGCCGCCGCGGCCCGTCAAATTCGCAAAAATAGATGCCTTGCCAGGTACCTAAATATAAGTCATTATCCACAACCGGTACGGTGACCGAACAACCGACCAGCGAACTTTTCACATGGGCCGGCGAATTTCCTTCCCCATGCTTATATGGAAGTTCAGGAACCATCCGGTCCAGTGCTGCCAGCATATCCTCCACCACATCCGGATCTGCATTCTCATTGATGGTTACCCCGGCTGTGGTATGGGGTACAAATACCTGGCAAATCCCCTGCCGGACCCGGCTGCGCCGGACACATTCCCTGACCTGGGCTGTAATTGTAATGAATCCCTCTGCCGGAGTTTCCAAAAAGAACTGCTCCATACTCTCTCCTCCTGTTACTTGTCTTGCGGTGTCTGCACCATGGCTTCCCGGAACTTGCCGGGGGAACAGCCGATATATTTTTTAAAGACCAGGATGAAATACTTATAATCATGGAAACCTACATGTTCACCAATTTCATACACTTTCCATTTGTCTTGCTTAAGCAGTTCCACTGCTTGCAGGACACGGTAGCGGTTTAAAAAATCATTAAAGGTGTAGTTTGTTTCCTTTTTGAACTTTGTATGTAAATAAGTGCTGGAAATACCATATTTTTCACTAAGGTCATTAATGGATATTTTCTGGCGATAGCAGGTCTTAATGTATTCCACCATCCTGGTGGTATATTTGCTTTTAGCGGTCTCCAGACTGTGGGAATCTATGATTTTATCAGTAGATATATGCTCCAGCGCCTCCATATATTTTCGCACTTTTCTATTGGCTTCAATTTTGTGGGTCAGCTTCTCCAGTGTTTGATAAAGGTGCTCAAAATCAACCGGTTTGAGCAGATATTCTGTGACATGAAGACTAATGGCCTTTTTCGCATATTCAAATTCACCATAACCGGAGATAATGATGGCCTCATATTCGTACTGGCCGATGCTTTCCTCCAGCATTTTCAGGCCATCCTTACAGGGCATTTTTACGTCGGTAATTACAATGTCCGGGCGGATTTCCCTGATCTTTTCCAGCCCCTCCTCGCCATCGGCGGCCTCACCGGCAACAACACAATTTACTTTCAGCCAGTCCACCATAAAGATAAGCCCTTTGCGGATGATGTCCTCATCTTCTACAACCAATACCTTATACATCGTCATCCTCCAATATAACCGGTACCTTGAGCAGTACCCGCATACCCTCCCCATCAACCGACTCAATGGTAAGCCCATATTCCTGGCCATACAGCAGCTGCGCCACCCGGTGAACATTATACAGGCCGATGCGTTTGGGCATTGCATTTTCATCATTCAGCACCGCCTGCAGTGCAGCCAGGCGGGCCGCATCCAGACCCGGGCCATCATCTTCAACACAAAGCACCAGCTGCTTAGCCTGCCTGCGGCCGGTAATGCGGATAGTTATCTTTTTGGAGTTCTCCAGCCCATGGATTATGCTATTTTCCACAATCGGCTGAATGAGCAGCTTAGGCACCTTGTACGGTAAAATGGTTTCCTCAATGTCGATGACATATTCCAGCCGCTGGTTATACCGCATTTTTTGCAGCAGCAGATAGTCCTGTACATAACCGATATCGGTCTGTAACGACACATGCGTACTGCCGTAATTGATGCTGTAGCGCATGAGATTGGCAAAGGCTACCACCAGCCTGGCGGCCTGCTCCGGGTTTATTAAGATTTCATAGCGCAGCGCTTCCATTACATTAAAGGCAAAATGAGGGTTGAACTGCCCTTCAAGGTGCTTAACCTCCATAAGGCGCTTGCGTTCGGCCATTTCATTGTTGCTCTGAAGCAGCTGCTGTACTTTAAGCATCATACTGTTGAAATTGTCATACAGCATTTGAAACTCGCTAAAGCTCTGCGACTTGATCCGGTAATCAATATTGCCTTGCCGGCATTCGTTGACGGCATAAAGCAGCTCGTCGATGGAGCTGAGATGTCTTGCTGTGATTTTATCTGCCAAAAAACGTATCAGCAGCAGCAGGAAACAACTGATGCCCAGGAGAAAAAATCCGCCAAACTGAACAATTTGCTGCTGCTGGGCAACAGAAAGCAGGGTTATGATTCTCATATTGCTGTCAGCCAGGGTATTGGCGGTAACGTGGTAAGGCTTTTCATCAAGAACAAGCGAGGATGCATCCCCGGGGTCGTCCTTATATTTGCCAAGCGAATCAATCAGCAGGTTATTGGTGGAAAAAATAACATTATTAAAGGCATCGGTTATGACAATAATATCGGCCTCCCGGTTACGCATAACAACCCCCAGGCTGTCTTCCTGCAGGCTGAAAACCAGATAGCCCACCGGCCTGCCGCCGTCCTGTACGGCTCTGATAAAGGTTATGTCCGACTTCTGACCATGGTCAAAAGGAATGTGAATCACACCGCTGTAAGTCATGTCCGGAGCACCGGCTAAGCGGGTTAACGCTTCCTGTACGGTTCTGTTGGTTAAAAACAGCAGCTGATTGGTTTTATAGAGATTGGTGGAGATTATCTCATGGTCCTGATTGAGCAGAACAAAATTGGCTTTAAGCTGCTGCGAGAGAGAAAACTCATATAATTGTTGGTTAACTTCCCGCAGATCAGCTTGTGCGGAAAAAGCATTTTTCAGCTCCGCATTTTCGGCAAAAGCCTTGATACCCTGTTGATAAACAGTCCACTGACCGGCAACAAAAGCGCTGACCGTCTGATTGCAGTCGGTGTTGGCCTTCACGACAAACAGCCGGTAATTCAGCAGCATGAATGCCAGAAATACAATGAACATCAGGCAGATCAACGCTACTATGTACCGGACAAATACGCGCTTCATATAGTCTTTAAAGGTTACGGCTTTTCCCATGTTTTCACCATTTCTTTTGCCGCCTGTGATGCCCGGCAGCGAGTGTTACTACTGATCATTATAAAACAGGGTCTCCAATAAGGAAACCCTGTTTTATCTGATGACTAACCGGTTACATGCTAATGTCCCGTCTGCCGGTAAGCCTGTAGAATATGAGTAAGGAAAGGATCGAAGTAATGGTAAGAATCGTGGAATAGGCCGAGGCATTGCCGTAGTTGCCGCGGATAACCTCGGTATAGATGGAAATAGTAAGTGTCTGCGTGCTGTTGGTGTAAAGAATAATGGAAGAACTCAGCTCGCTGATAATTGTTACCCAGCTCATAATCGCACCGGCCAGCACGCCGGGCATCATCATGGGCACTGTCACTTTGGTAAAGGTTTTCATTTCCGAAGCTCCCAGCGAAATGGCGGCCTCTTCCACACTGGGACTGATCTGCCCGATGACGGCGGTGCCTGACCGTACCGTATACGGCAAGCGGCGAATGGTAAAGGCAATGATCATAATCAGGGCCGTTCCGCTCAGCAGAATGGGCGGATTATTAAAGGCAAACAGGAAGGAAATCCCCAGCACCGAGCCAGGTATAATATACGGGAACATAGTAATGGTATCCAGGGTGCTGTTGAGCACATTCCGCTTGCGCACCGTAAGATAGGAAATCAGGATGCCCAGCAGGACAATGATGCTAATGCTGATAACGCCAAGCATATAGGTGTTCCAGATGACCTCATTATCTTTGGCAAACAGCGTCGCCTCATAGCTTTGCAAGCCAAAGCCGCCGGTAAATACCTGCCCGCCGTTGCTGTTTAAGAACGAAGTATAAATAACCACTGCCTGCGGCAAAATGGCCAGACCCACTACCAGGTAGACAAAGGCATGGGACAGCATATTTTTCATGCCGGTGGCCTGCTCGGCTGCCATCGGCTTGAGCGCAGTCATAGAGTACGTACTGCGGTTGGCCAAAAACCGCTGGGCGAAAAACATCAGGATGGTCAGCGTAATGATAATGACACAGAGGGCTGCGGCAAAGCCGTCGTCACCGCCAACCTCGCTCATAAATTGCGTATAAATCAGCACCGGCATGGTTTTAAAGCCTTCGCCAATCAGCATCGGTGTCCCAAAATCAGCAAAAACCCGCATGAAAACGAGCAGGGAGCTGGCAAGCAAAGTGGGCATGATCAGCGGGACAATAATCCGCATTATACGTTCAACCCTGCCGCACCCCAGACTCTCGGCCGCCTCGTTGAGCGAATTGTCCAGCCCTTTCAGCGCGCCGGAGACATACATATACACCAGCGGAAAGGACTGCAGGGTAAATACCAGCACAATGCCGGCAAAGCCGTAAATACCGTCAAAGGTGATGCCAAAGAGCTCATTAATCAAATTGGTTACCATGCCATTGCGGCCAAGCAGTTGAATCCAGGCATACGCCCCAATGAACGGCGGCGACAGATAGGAAATGACAATCAGAATATCCAGCAAGCTGCTGCCCTTGATTTTCACACTGCGCATCACATACGCCATCGGCAGTCCGATCATTGCGGCCAGCAGCGTGGAGCAGACAGTCACCTGAAAGCTGTTTACCAGCGTACTCCAGTAGAATTTCTTGGTAAAAAACTTCAATAAATAATCCAGGGTAAAGCTGCCGGAATGAGGGTCAACCACACTCTTGTACAGCACCAAGGCGAGGGGGTAGATAATAAAAACCAAAAATATCGCCAGAATGATCAGGCTAAAAGAAGTCCACATGGAAAAGCGCTTTTCACCGGAGTATCTCATTTGCTTTCACCCTTAATCAACGTGTTTTTACTTTCCTGATGAAATACATTGATCTTTTGCGGCTTTACCGCCAGATGAACGGGAGTGCCGTCGGCAATTGTTTCCTGTCCGTCCTGATCCTGAATGACTTCGAATTCCTGACCATTCTGCATGACGACAAAATAATGGGTATTCAGACCCAGAAATACGCTACTTTTGATTATTGCCGGCAAGCCTTCGCCGTTGGTGCTAAGCTGAAACTCTTCCGGCCGCACTGAAACCAGCACCGCTTGCCCGTCAGTCGCCGCCTCGTCAATATTATCCATGCGTACCCGGTAACTGTTGGCAAAATCAACAAAGGTCCCGCCGTTGCCACTCCGGACCAGCCTGGCCTCAAGGATATTGGAAAGGCCGATAAAGGAAGAAACAAATATATTGGCCGGGCGTTGATAGATATTTTTCGGGCTGTCAATTTGCTGGATGATGCCGTTATGCATAACCGCGATTCTGTCGGAAATAGCAAGCGCTTCCTCCTGGTCGTGGGTGACATACACGGTTGTGGTATTAATCTGCCGCTGAATACTTTTGATGGCATTGCGCATTTCCACCCGCAGTTTGGCATCCAGATTGGACAGCGGCTCATCCATCAATAAAACCTCCGGATGGATGACAATGGCCCTGGCCAAAGCCACGCGCTGCTGCTGTCCGCCGGAAAGCTGCGCCGGCATGCGGTCTTTCAGGTGATCAATTTTAACAATTTTTAAAATCCCGTCAACCTGCTGTTCAATATCCTTTTCGGGAATACGCCGCATTCTCAGGCCAAACGCTACATTATCCTTTACCGACATATGCGGGAAGATGGCGTAATTTTGGAAAACCATCCCCATATTGCGTTTGTCGGGAGAGATGTCGTTGACAATACGGCCGCCGACCTTAATCAGGCCGCCCTCTATCGAATTAAAGCCAATAATCATCCGTAATAACGTAGTCTTGCCACAGCCCGAAGGTCCTAACAGCGTGAAAAACTCTCCCGGTTCTATCTGTAATGACAATCCCTTGATAATGGTATCATTGCCATATTTTTTTACTACATTTTCAATATCGATTGAAACGCTCAACGCAATCCCTCCGGCTTAAAAGAATTTTACAACAGTGAAAAAAAGGGCCATTGCGCCTCAGACTTTAGCCGCAATGGCCCTTCGTGTCAGCTTCCGTACTTTATCACGACTAAGAAGGCAATTACTTTATAGTTTTTTCCAGATGTTTTGTCCACTGAGCGCTAATGGCGTTTTTGTTATTGGCAACCCAGCCTTCGTCATAATTGCTAAACAGTTTAATTGAATCCATCGGGGTCATGTACTTGGCAAGCTCCACATTCTTTCTCAGCGGACGGACCGTCAGCTCTTTACCGGCCTGCTCCTGGACTTTTTGTGAAAGCATATAGTCGACAAACTTCTTGGCATTTTCAGGATGTTTACAGCCCTTGATAATTTGCACCGATTCACCGGGGAAAATAGCCCCTTCTGTCGGGAATACCACCTTAACCGGTGCGCCGTTTTTAACATAATTGGCTGCCGGGTCTTCCCAGGTCAGCCCTACGGTATATTCGCCATCGGCGACACCTTTATGCACGCCGCCGGAGCTGTTAAGAATCTTGCCGTTAAGGTTGGCAATGAATTTATCCACAAAAGCCCAGGCCTCGTCTGACATGGGGTCGCCATTTTTGCCCTTGGCATACAGCATGGCCATCAGTGATTGGAAGGCCGAACTTGAGTTGGCAGGATCACCAAAAGCGATTTTCCCCTTCAGTTCAGGGTTGAGCAGGTCGTCAAAGCTCTCAATCCTGACATTGCCTGCTAAATTGGTATTAACGATAAACACGGTAGGGTCGGCAAAAGCCGCTGAAAAATAACCGGTTTTGTTCTTAAACGCATCCATCATGTTGGCATCTTCCTGAGACACATACTGCATAAACAAATCTTTTTGCGATTCCAGCATGGTTTGGTCGGCTGCCCATAAAATATCGCCCTGCGGATTATTTTTTTCCGAAGCAACACGTTTTACCAAAGGACCGGTACCGGCTACAATCACCTGAACCTTAATGCCGGTATCCTTTTCAAAGTTTGGAATCACAAGATTGTTTAAGCTTTCGCTGCGGGCAGTATAAACGGTCAATACTTTTTCTTCCTGCGTGGCAGCCGATTTGGATTTGTCCGCGGTATTGGAGCCGCAGCCAGTCAAAACTGAACCCAGCAAAGACATCGCGAGCACAACGGCTAATGCCTTTTTGAAACCTTTCATGCCTTCTCCTCCTTGATTATGTAAAATGGATAACATTCTGATAGTTTAATCATAGCATACTTAAACAGGTTGTCTATCCGACAAAAATTAAGTACCATCCAAAATTCATAACTGTTTTATAGAAGTACTAGCCGAGTCTCAAGACTTACTGAATAAAGAAAGCAGGTTTCAGTTTTGCACTGAATACCTGCTTATCTTGGAATATTGTTATCATTCCCTGCCAACTTTGGTGGTTTTAATTTGCGCCTCGCTTTTCAAAAAGGTTTTCTGCAAACCAGGTTCCAGCCTGTCAGTTGGTTTCAGATGGCCGATCAGCAACGGTGAATCCGGGTCGTGAAGCAGGTAGTTTTCATGGGGCAGCTGTGCGTTTTTATTGGCGTAACAATATTTGCAGCCGTTTAAGCAGCTATTCAGCGCACCCATATCCCGGCTTTCGATACAATGGCAGCCTTTGCGGAAGCCCTTGTGCTTGATGTCGCGGAATTGGAGGCCGTTTGCCTGCCCCAAAATGTCCAGCGTCACGCAGCCGGAAGTCTGAATACCATAGCGGGCATAGTTTTCTTCCGGGCCGCAGGTCTGCAAAATAAAGCCATACTTTGTGGCGATCCCGCCAATGCCCCGCGCGATTTCGTCCATTTCAGCGGCTGTTATGGTGATCAGTTCAGGCAGGTTTGTTTCGTGTTTCCTGTACATCTCCACAAAGCTGAATATGCAGCGGTCAATGCGCCCAGCCAGCCGTTTCGCCATGTGTTCAAAGGTTTCCAGATGCCTCGCTACGGTATAGCTCTCTGTGAGCAATATCGGGTCATAGCGCCAGGCGACGCGCTGCGCGCCCACAATATCGGCAAGAGCCAGCAACGTGTTCATGCTTGTATCTATATCGGGAATGCCTGGTTCAAGGTCCTTGCCATAGGCGGTGATGGTGTAGTAAAAATAGGTATTGAACCGCTCCGTGATTTCGTGGATACGTTCAAGGACAGGGGCATAATTTTTGGAGCCAAAGATCAGGCAATCAATCTTGTCCGGCGACAGCTCGTACCGCCTGACCGAATTGGGAAACAGGGAGTTCCGCGACAGGACATAGCCTTGCGCAAACCGCTTGAACATCCAATCCGAATAATAGTTAATAATATCCGTTCTGCCGCTGATGTTAAGAATCATAGTGTTAGAGTGCCGTACCCTTTTTAGGTACAAACAAGCGGGACATATCCACGCCCTCCAGTTCAAGCAGCTTAATCTTCATTGGAACGCCGCCGGCAAAACCCGTCAAACTGCCATTTGAACCAACAACCCGATGGCAGGGAACAATGATAGAGATAGGATTATGCCCGACTGCTCCACCCACCGCCTGGCTTGACATACTTTGCTTACCCATTTTTACAGCCATCTTTTTAGCAATGCCGCCATAGGTAATCACTTCGCCATACGGAATTTCGCGCAGGATATTCCATACCCCTTGACGAAATTCGCCGCCGATGGGAGCAAGCGGCAATTCGGAAATGCCTGGCTTTTCGCCGGCAAAGTATCTGTCCAGCCATTTTTTAGCCGTAGCAAACAGTGGAATGTCGTTCTTTTCCACCATGGCTTCAGGTATGGTATTCCCGTGGTACTTCTGGCCTTCCGTCCACAGGCCGACAAGATGACTGCCGTCGCCGTCACATGCAAGGGTGATGACTCCCAGGGGTGACAGGTATATCGTTTGATAATACATTTGCTGTTCCTCCTACAGTGTATTCCATAGATTGACGGTGGCATAGCTGCGCCAAGGCCGCCAGCTCTCCGCCATTTTGAGAAGCTCTTTCGCGGTGTAACCCGGCAGCGCATGCTTCACACCCGCATCGGTTTCAAGGAAAGAATCCGGCCATTCCATTGCCCGCATGGCAATATACTGTGCCGTCCAGCTTCCGATACCGCGAATCTGCATCAGCTTTTTCATTTCTGCTTCCGGCTGGGCGCAAAGATCGAAATTAACCTCACCTTGCGACAATACCCTTGCCAGTTCGTAAATCGTATTTGACCGCGCGGCAATAACACCTAACACCCCAAAATTTTCTGTTATGTTTTCGCCCATAGCTACTACAGCTTCGGGTGACGGGAAAATGTGGGTCAAGCCCTCTATCCCTGTTTGAATTGGAGTGCCGTGGTTTTTTACAACTCTTGCGGCCAAGGTGCTTGCCGCCTTTACGGTGATTTGCTGTCCAAGCACCGCCCGTACTGCCATTTCAAAGGCGTTAAAGCAACCGGGTACGCGGGTACCCAGAGTACAAAGGCCGGGGCGAAGGTCGTTCATGACCTGGAGGGTTTCATACACTGCGTTTGGGTCGCAGTATAAATCAAACAAATGCCGTACCCGCGCCAATACTTGCGGCAGCACAGGCAGCAGCGTTTCGCTTACGGTAACGTTCAATGCGTTCTTTTTGGGGTTGTGACCTACACTCACCCAGCCATACACTTGCTTTCCCCCGGCATTTTCCAAATGCACAGTTCGCATATATTCGCCGTCTTTTACGGCTTCTATCCCCGTAATTGCCCGCCCGGCGAGGAAATTCAGCATTTCTTCCCAAGGATAGGGCGGACGATAGCCTAAAGCCAACGTGACATTGCCGTTACGCCTTTTTTCGTGTGACATTCTTTTGCGCAATGCCGTGGGCGCAAGACTATAGTGTTTTTTGAAAAGGTCATTGAAGCGGCGGAGGCTGCCGAAGCCGGAAGCCATTGCCACATCGAGTACGGACAGATTTGTGTCTGTAAGCAGGTTTTTGGCAAGCAGCAATCGGCATGTTTGCAAATACTGAACCGGTGACACGTTGTATTCAGCCGTGAACACACGGCGCAAGTGCCTGTCAGTATACCCAAGCCGCCCGGCAAGTTCGTCCATACTTAGCCCACTGCTGCAGTTTTCTTCCAACATACGCGCCGCCCGATAGACCAGCTTGGCGGTGGCATCTGTGATTGAGGTGCCGGGAGCAAGCTCCGGCCGGCATAAAAGACAGGGGCGATACCCTGCCTGCTCCGCTTCCGCCGCCGTATGATAAAAGGTGCAATTTTCAGCTTTCGGTTGCTTGGCCCGGCACACCGGGCGGCAGTATATACCGGTGGACGATATGCCGACAAAAAAGCGCCCGTCAAAACGCGCATCCTTTGCCTTGAACGCGGTATACAAACCAGCGGTGTTTTCCACCATTGCTTTCGCCTCCCTGTCTGATACTATATTTAGTATATCATGCTTCCCAAAAATATCTGGCTATTTTCGGACATGGTTTTTTGATTCAAAAAAACCACCGCTGAAGGCTTCAAAGGAAAATGTGCTTGCTCCTACAGCAAAAAGAGCCTGTAAATAAATTACAGACTCTTTACTTATTTATTTCTACCGCAGGCTGTTTACAGCGTTCCTACCAAGTCAATGCTGGGACGTAAGGTTTCCTTGCCCGGAGCCCATCTTGCAGGGCACACCTGGTCACCATACTCGGCAACAAACTGAGAAGCCTGTACCCTTCTTAGCAGCTCATCGGCGTTTCTGCCTATGTTGCCGGCAAGTACTTCATAGGTAACAATTTTACCTTCCGGATTTACAACAAAGGTACCTCTTTCAGCCAGTCCGTCAGCTTCTATCATGACATCAAAATCTCTGGCCAACGCACCTGTCGGGTCGGCTAACATAGGAAATTTAATCTTTTGAATGGTTTGGGAAGCATCATGCCATGCCTTATGTACAAAGTGGGTATCGCAGGATACGGAAAAAATCTGGCAGTTAATCTTTGCGAATTCTTCATATTTATTGGCCAGGTCTTCCAGCTCGGTGGGGCATACAAAAGTAAAATCTGCCGGATAAAAGAAAAATACCGTCCATTTTCCCAGAATATCCTGTTTCGTAACCTCTTGGAAATCATTATTCACATATGCCTGAACCTTAAACTCACTGACTTCTTTTCCGATTAACGACATACTTTCGTCCTCCCTGTATTTGTATTATTTACATAGCAACCGGCTATGATTACACCCTGATTATAAAACCGGTTCTTTCACCGGCAGCCAGTATTTATGCATTTATACATTGATAATGATTACTATTTGATAATTATTATATATCCATTCTTTGCCTATGTCAAGCTCTTTTTTCTTTTATGTTTATTTGTTTGTCCTACAACACTTGTCCCAATGCTGCGGCCATTTTTACAGTATCACAAATTCCATGCTGTTTAATGATGGCTGTTATTTTATGCGAAAACCAGCTCATATGGCCAAAGAAGGCTGTATCTACAGTCTGAATGGCCAGTATTATTATTTCTTCATCCAGGGAACGCCGGTAGAAGGCGGCATACCCTGCCATAAATAACTGAATCGAAGCTAACAGCAGCAGCAGCATAGTGTAGCCGAAGACCGCTCCATTGAAAAAATAGATGTTGGTCGTCATAAAGTTGACTGCATAGTTCTCCAGTACATATTCATATTTGTCATACTCCCGGTCAATGAAGGTTTCTTTAATCCTCAGGTATTCTGCCAGGGAAAGCGTGTTACCATCAATAATGCCGCGGATTTTCTTTAAATTATCAATATACGGTTCCGTATAATCAGTATCAGCTTCCCCGATTCTGCTGATAAGAATTTCCTTCAGGATGCCTAAGGAATCCCGGATACTGGTTGCTGAAAAGTTTATGGTTTCGGTACATTCACTCAGCCGCAGGGATTCCTCCCCCAGTATCAGCAGCCGTTGTTTTAACGGCAGGCAGCGGTTTTGCAAACCCTTGATGGCCTTGGGTAAAAACTCAAAATATTTCTTTATAAGCTGTAGGTCATATTCATCGTCAGAGGAAAGTTCATAGTGGTAATTATTGGGGAGTATTAAGTCAGTAAGTTTTTCATCACTGAAAGTAATTTTATTTTGGCTGATAATGGTTTTAATGGCTTCACGGCAAAGAAAGACCAACGAAATTTCAAGGCCCCGTGTGCTTACACCGATGATTCGCGGATAGGTTTTGCAGGCGTCAGGCAAATATTCGTAACCATACTGCAAATTGATATGGCATAAGTTGTTTTTATTTAAAAATGAACATTGATTGCCGCTACATTTTAACTGTTTTACCTGCCTGGGAGTTGTACATAGATTGCTTGCAATATCCTCGATTCCCTCGCCGGTTATTTTTGCCAAAGTACCTTCATCCACGGCAAGGTATGAATCCCAGACTTTATTTCTGTAACAACAGTAGCCACAGGCGCGGCATCTGAAGGCTCTGACATGTGATCCAATCATGGTTTCTCCTTCTATTATCTTTCTTGCAAAATATCTTTATACCATATTTTAACTATTCTAGCTAAATCCTACAAAATCCTTGTTGCTTATATTGACATCAATACTATTCACTGCTATACTGTCAATAAATTTCATAATTTTGGTTGATCAGAAAGCTGAAGACCTAAAAGCCATTTCGATGGTTTCTTAGGTTTCAGCTTTTTTTGATTTTACCAGACTGCACTGCCAAACCAGCAAGCTTCAATATCCCTGGAAGCTAATTTGAAAAGGAGTGAAAACTATGACTGACCCCATATTATCCCCGCAAGAACAACGTATTCAGGCCGAGATAGCAGGCCAGCAGATATTGCATACCCGTCAAAAAACTAACGCTATATTGCATACATTTAAAAATACCCGGCCGCGCATTGACATAGAACGAGCCAAATACTTTACTCAATCTTTTCGTCGAACTGAAGGAGAACCACTGCTGCTCCGCTGGGCAAAAGCATTAAAACACATTGCAGAAAATATCACGGTTTATATTGACGATCATCAACTGCTTGTTGGCCGCTCAGGGTCGCAAGGGCGATACGGCATCTTATATCCGGAACTTGACGGCGATTTTCTCGGCTTAGCTATTGAGCAAATACCTAACCGGGTTGAATCACCTTTCAATATTTCCGAGGATGATTCCCGTACTATTATTGAAGAAATAGCTCCTTATTGGCAAGGAAAGACCTTTCATGAAAATTTGGCCAAAACACTGCCGGCAGAAACCCTGAAATATACTTATGACCCCAAGGATCCGCTAAAGTCGCGTTTCATTGTCAATGAAACCGCTTCCTTTCGCTCCTCTATTCAGTGGGTACACGATTATGAAAAGGTTTTAAAACGAGGTTTCAAAGCTATAAAAAACGAGGCTGAACAAAAACTGGCGCAATTAGATCCGCTAAGTTCAGTTGATACAATGGAAAAGGCCCCTTTTCTCCAGGCAATAATTATCATCTGCGACGCTATTGTTCTTTGGGCTAACAGGCACGCCCGGCTTGCTGAAGCTCTCGCAGAAAAAGCAGAGAATCTTTCACGCCGAGAGGAACTGCTAAAGATTGCCGAAATCTGCCGCCGGGTGCCTGAGCATCCTGCCCGTAATTTTCACGAGGCGATGCAGGCGCAGTGGTTTACCCAGATGTTTTCCCGTATGGAACAAAAAACCGGCACCATCATATCCAATGGCCGCCTGGATCAATATTTGTTTCCTTATTATCAACAGGACCTTGCAGCCGGCATAATAACAGATGCTGACGCTTTACAGCTTTTTGAATGCATGTGGCTGGCAATGGCTCAGTTTACCGACTTGTACCTTTCGCCGACAGGCGGAGCCTTTAACGAGGGTTATGCTCATTGGGAAGCCGTCACCATTGGCGGACAAACGCCTGACGGACTGGACGCCACCAATGAATTGACCTATCTTATTTTACGTTCCAAGCGCGAGTTTCCGCTCCATTATCCAGACCTCGCGGCCCGCATTCATGGACGGGTATCTGCCCGTTACCTTTATGAAGTAGTGGAAACCATTAAGGAAGGTTCCGGATTTCCGAAGTTAATCAATGACGAAGAAGTTGTCCCCCTGTTACTGGCTAAAGGAGCCTCTTTTGAAGAAGCTTACGATTATGCTGTATCCGGCTGCTCTGAGTGCCGTATGCCCAACCGGGATACGTACACCAGTCCTTGCGCCTATATTAACTTCCCGGCAGCTGTGGAAATGACCCTGTATAACGGCAAAATGAAACTGTATGGCAATGAGCAAATAGGACTGAAAACAGGCGATCCCAGAACTTTTGCGCACTGGGAAGAATTTTGGCAAGCGTATCTGGCACAGCATATCAACTTCTTGAAACATGCCTTTATTCAACAGCATGTTATCATTAATTTACGGGCAAAACACTTTGCCTGGCCGTTAGGTTCGGCACTGCATGATTTGTGCATGAAAACCTATAAAGACATCCATTCGCCGGTAATCGAAGGCGGAATTGATTTAGGCTATTTTGAATTCATGGGCTATGGCACAGTGGTAGATTCGCTGGCAGCCATAAAAAAACTGGTTTATGAAGAAAAGAAACTGACCATCCTTGAGCTGCTGGAGGCAATAGAGCATAATTTTGAGGGTTATGAGGCTACCCGCCAATTATTACTCCATGCCCCCAAGTACGGTAATAATGATGCCTATGCAGATACCATAGCCAAAGAACTTGACCGCCAGTGCCTTGAATTTACGCGAAAGTATTCCAAAGAATTAGGAGTTCACCTGGATCTCCGGTTAGTACCGTTTACCTCGCATGTTCCCTTCGGTAAAGTAGTTAGTGCAACCCCGAACGGCAGAAAAGCCTACACTCCGCTTTCTGACGGTTCTTCCTCCTCCCAGGGTGCTGATACCAGTGGTCCAACTGCCGTTCTTCTCTCTAACTATGCTTCAAAAAACTTTGGCTACCGTGAACGTGCAGCAAGATTGTTAAATGTTAAGCTAAGTCCTGCTTGCATTGCCGGCGAGGAAGGCACCGATAAATTAGCAGCCTTTATTCGAACCTGGTGTGATCTTAAACTTTGGCATTTGCAGTTCAATGTAATTAACCGCGAAACCTTGCTTGCCGCAAAAAAAGAACCGGACAAATACCGTAATCTCATTGTTCGCATTGCAGGCTACAGCGCCTATTTTACCGACCTATCTCCTGATTTGCAGGACGACCTTATCGCCAGAACCGAACATACCTCTTTATAAACAATAAAAACCCTAGCCACTGCTAGGGTTTTTATTGTTTAGCGCCAATCTATGCCAACTTGTCTAATGCCTGCTGAAAATCCGCTTCTAAGTCTTCAAAGTCTTCTAAGCCCACACTAATCCGGATCAAATCATCATAGGCGCCGGCATTAATCTTTTCCGCTTCCTGACTGGCAGCATAAATGGTAGACGCCGGATGGATAACCAGTGTGCGCGTATCTCCGATATTCGCAAGATTTGCCGCATATGTCAGGCTGTTGATCACTGCAAAAGCATTGTCCTTGGTTCCGACCCGGATCGTTAACATCGCCCCGAATTTACCGTTGAACTGTGCTTTCGCCACCTGGTAATACGGACTGTCTTCCAGCCCGGGATAATTTACCGTTTTCACCTTGGCGCAGGAGCGCAAACTGACAGCCAGTTTATAAGCAGTTTCACAGGCACGTTCCATTCTAAGCCCAAGAGTCTCCATGCCAATACTGGTCAGGTACGCATTAAAAGGTGACATACAGGCCCCGAAATCTTTAAATATTCCTTTGCGCAGTTTGGCTAAATAGGCAAACCGGCCAAATTTTTCGTACTCTTTAAATGCCGGAAACTTATCATAATTCCATTTGCGTTTACCGCTGTCGATAATAATGCCGCCAATTGAATTGCCGCTGCCGTTTATATATTTCGAAGTGGAATGAATAACAACATCTGCGCCTAACTTAATCGGCTTGACCAAAAATGGTGTCGTAACGGTATTATCAACAACCAGAAGAATCTCATGCTGATGAGCAAGCTCTGCCAGCGCGGCAATATCGGGCACATCCAGCTTGGGATTGCCAATGGTCTCGATAAAAATAACTTTTGTCCTGGGCGAGATGCAGGCGGCAAAGCTTTCTATCCTGTTATCAGCTGCATACTGTGTGGTGATATTGAATTCCTCAAGGCAATGGAATAAGGAAGTAGTGCCGCCGAAAATACCACTGCTGGCCACAACCTCGTCCCCGCTTTTAACAAGATTCAAAATAGCCAGGGTGACAGCCGCCATCCCCGAAGCACAGGCGATAGCGCCAATTCCGCTCTCTAAGGCGGCAACCCGTTGTTCAAAGGAATCAACACTGGGATTATTAAGGCGAGTATAGACAAAACCTGGTTTTTTCCCGTTAAATACAGCCTCTAAATCCTCTGCCGTCTGATGAGCAAAAGCAGATGACTGATATATGGGCGTTAAGGTAGCCCCGTTTTTTTCTTCAGGCGCATGAGCACTATGCAGCAGCGAGGTATTGAATTTCATTCTAACCCGCCCTTCTCCACTATCACCGTATAGGTTGCGTCCCCGTTCTTGTCCACCTGATGTACCTTATGCCCTTCTTCCTTAAGGCTGCGCGGAACATTGCCGATAGGCTCGCCTTCATTCATTTTTATCGCCAGCAGCTGGCCGTCCTCAAGTTCTTCCAGTGCCACTTTCACCTTGACAAAGGTCATCGGACAGACGACATCAGTAATATCAACAAAAGCATCTGCTTTGCCCACTATAATACCTCCTTCAGTTTTATCTGGAATGCATCCCAGCCAACCCGGTCAAGGGTATTGCGAAAACGTTCGCTGGGTTTGCCGTTATCTGCAAAAAACTGCAAAGCGGTTTCCACAATCACGTGGAGCTTATCTTCTTCAAACACAATGGGTATAGTCTGTTTGCCGATAGCGATCCGGTTGCCAAACAAACCGCCGAAAGAAACGATAAAGCCGCTCTTTCCGTCCCAGGCGTCTACCGGGCAGGATTTATTGCATTTGCCGCAATAAGTACAGGCAGCTTGCTTAAATTCAAGTTTTCGTTCTTCTTTGGCGACCGCAATGACTTTAGCCGGACAGACTGCTTCGCACAATCCGCAAAAAGTACATTTGCTGTCTTGCCAAATAGGCAAGATACCGCCTTTTACTCCCAGATCATTTTCTTCCGCCTTTAGGCAGTTATTAGAACAGCCGGTAATGCCCAGTTTAAATTTGTGGGGCAGTTCCCGGGCATAGTACCGCTTGTCAAATTCCTGCGCCAGGGCAGCCGTGTCAATATTGCCGCTTGGGCAAACGGCCGATCCCTGACAGGCCGTAATGGTCCGTACTCTGGGTCCGCAGGCTCCCGGCTGCAGCCCGGCTTCATGTAACTCTTTTTTTATCACTTCAATATCTTCCAGTTTGACAAATGGGATCTCGATGCTTTGGCGCGAGGTCATATGAACATAGCCCTGCCCGTACTGTTCAGCAAGCTCATACACCTTTTTCAACTGCCCGGCTTTAATCTGCCCGCCAACAATCCTGAGCCGCAAGGAAAATCTATCTTTTTGAATCTGGCGCATGAAACCGCCTTTTTTTAATGCTTTATAATCTACCTGTGCCATAGTTATTCCTCCCCGATTATTTTTATTTCTTCTTCAGCAACCAGACCTTGTTGTATCCGGAAGCTCTTTAATACCGGCTGCTCACGTTCCAGCAGAGAAATAATAAAATAACTGACCTTAGGATCAAAAGCTAAGCGTTTATCTTCTGCCGAAGGGCGGGCAGGCGACGCCGGATGGCTGTGGTAATTGCCCAGCATGCTCCACCCTTGTTTGCGCATATCTTTAACGGCGGCAAACTGTTCTTTCGGATCCATGGAAAAATGTTCCGGACTATTATCCATATTGGTCAGCGGATAAATTCCCTTTACAACGCTATTGCCGTTTTCGTCTATCGTTCCGCCCAACAGTCCGCAAGCTTCCACCGGAAGCTGCTCCAGCGCCTGCCGGACAATTTTTTTGTAATCTTGCTTTTGTAAAATAATCAACACAACCACCCTAGCATCAAATTCCGCGTTTTTCTTACTTTTTTACTTCACACACTGCTTGCTCGTAGTCAATTAACCCGGTAATACAGGGGGTTTTACCGCACACCTGACATTTTTCGTTATATGGCAGTTTAATTTTTCTAAAGTTCATATGTAATGCATCATATGTCAGCAGCTGCCCTGTAAGAAGTTCGCCTACCCCGAGAATATATTTAATTGCTTCTGTTGCCTGAATCGTTCCGATGATGCCGCCCATTACCCCCAGCACCCCGGCCTGTTTGCAGGTAGGCACAGCATCGGGCGGCGGCGGATTATTGAAAATACAGCGATAACAGGGGCCCTGACCGGGAACATAGGTTAAGGTTTGCCCCTCAAAACGGATAATACCGGCATGAGAAAATGGTTTCTTTGCCAAAACACAGGCATCGTTAATCAAAAATTTAGCCGGAAAATTATCAGTGCCGTCAATGATGAAATCATAATCCTGATCCCTGATAATATCGATAATGTTGCCGGAATTAACCCATTCCTGATAAGTAACAACCTTAACGTCAGGATTCATTTCCTCAATGGTCTCCTTGCCGGAGATAACCTTGGGTTTGCCAATATCCTTGGTCTGATGGATGATTTGCCGCTGCAAATTAGACAGCTCAACCGCATCAAAATCCACCAAGCCAATAGTGCCGGTTCCCGCGGCGGCTAAAAAAACCGCTGCCGGCGCGCCCAGGCCGCCGGTGCCGATGATAAGCACCTTGCCGCCCAGTAATTTTTTTTGTCCCTTTACTCCCACCTGTTTTAGGATGATATGGCGTGAATACCGTTCCAGCTGCTCATTAGTAAAGTCCATGCGCACCGCCTCCCATGAAATACAGAAATTCAACAACATCGCCTTCATGCAGCAAGGTACTTTCGAACCCGTCCCGGTCAACAATTTCATCATTAAGCTGTACGGTTACATAGTTCGCCATTTCGACTTTTTGCGTTTCCAGCAGTCGCTGTATACTAATTTTTTCTTCAACCACTGCATCTTCACCATTTATTTTGATTTTCATAGCTGCTGCCCCCTTGTATAATCGCACTGTCCCTATATTCCAAAAGTATAGCCTAGTTCAAACGCCCGGCTATTTTGTTCAATGAGTTTAGGAATCCTTGCCGCCAGCGCCTTCAGAAAATTTTCTTTACTGATTGCCCCCTGCAATTGTTGTCCCAGCCTGCCAAGAAAAATGATATTGGCGAAAATTTCCCGTCCTAATTCTTTTACGGCAATATCCCTGGCCGGAAGCGGGCTATGCTGAACACCTGCTCCCTGAATCGGCTCGATGTATCCCGGATCAAAAATAATGGTACCATGCTGTACTAAGGAACCAAATTTGGTATAGGCCGATTTTGACATTGCACAAAAATAGTCCGGGGTTTCTACTACAGGACTGTCAATGGGTGAACCTGACAGCACAATTTGACTGCGGACATAACCGCCTCTGGTTTCAGTCCCATGGCTTATCAGCATAGTAGTGAACAGTTCTTCATAGACTGCCGCGGTACTGAGAATCTGGCCAAGCAGAACAACGCCCTGCCCCCCAAAACCGCTGACCAATATTTCTGTTCGGTTCATGTTACCCCTCCCCGCGCACAGCCGCTGTAAATTTTCTCATTTGCTCCGAAAACTCCGGACGCTCTATGGCGGCCTGATAATAGATGCCTGTTGTAAAGGCAATTCCCTCGATATTTTGTTCCGGATCAGGATTGGTCCGCTCTTTCAGCCACCGGTAAGCCATAACCGGCTTGCGTGAGCCCAAGGCTTTACCGGCATAGTTGGTTATACACGGATAAGCTATGTGTACCAAAGAAAAACCCTTATATTGAATAGCCCTCTTGATACTTTCCACTGCATTCTGGCCTTCAACACTGGTATGCCTGGCTAAAAAGCCGGCACCGGCTGCCCGCAAAACCTCCAGAATATCCCGTCCGTCCTGTACCCAGTTGGGATCCTGCATGCCATAAGGACTGCTGTCTGTTACCGAACCCTTAGGGGTGGTGTAGCCATATTGGCCGCCAGTCGACTGATAGCCAAAATTATCGGCTACAATGACAGTCATATCTACATTTCTTCGCACACAATGCAGCAGGTGTAATAAGCCAATGCCAAAGGCATCACCATCACCGGCTGTGATTATCATTTTTTTCTCAGGCGGCAGCGCCAGCCGCAGCCCGGTGGCGATGGCATATACCCGCCCGTGAGTACCGGCAAAATTATCCCCTTTCCAGGTGTTAAACGTCTGCCGCCCGGCGCAGCCAATGCCTGTTCCCCACACAATGTCGCCGGTTGTAAGTGCCAGCTCATCAATAGCCAAGAGTATTTTTTTATGAACCTGCCCCAGGCCGCAGCCACTGCAAGCGGTACTCGGTATTTTTTTCGACTTCAGGTATTTTGTTGCTAAATAGTCCATGCTACCAAGCCTCCCGCTGCCATTTTATGCTCGCCAGCGGCCGGTTCTGAAGCAAGTTCCGGGCTGCTTCCACTAATTCCGCCACCTTGGGCAGCTCGCCGCATCTTCCTAAAAAATGCACCTCACTGCCCTTCTGAGCTGATCGCTGAACTTCCCGTACCAGCTGACCGTCATAATTAAGCTCCACAGACAGATACTTAGCATTCCGGCTGAAGGCTTCATCAGGAAAAGGCCATATGGAAACCAAACGAATGCCGCCCACTTTCAACCCTTGTTCCCTGGCCGCTTTCACTGCACTTTTTACTACACGCGAAGGACTGCCATAGGCTACAAGAATTACGTCCGGATTATCAGCTGTGTCAATTTCCTCGTAACGAGTAATAATATCTTTATGGTTTCGTACTTTATAAATTAAGCGATAGGCATGCTTATGCTGCCACTCCACTTCTTCGGTATCAAACCCTTCGGCCGTAGGTGTCCAGTCCGAGCAGGCCGCGCCGGTATTATGGCCCAGGACGACAGGCGGAACATCAATTTCATCGGTTGCCGGATAAAATTCAGGCCCGTAATTAATTTGGCGGGGCACCACCCTAAGTCCCATTTCCCGGGCTTCTGCCTCGGTATCGGGTATTAGAAGGGTTTCCCAGCCATCGGTAACAATTTGATCTGCCAACACGGTAACCGGCATCCTAAACCGCTCGGCAAGATAAAAAGCCTCTACCGTCAGTGAAAATGCTTCCTGTACACTGTTCGGTGCCAGTACAATACTCTCAAAATTCCCCCCATGGGTCGGATAACGGCTGAGATAGAACTCACCTTGACCCGGCGCCCCCGTAATTCCGCTTACCGGACCGACACGCTGGGCATTTACCACCACCACCGGAATTTCACTGCCCAAAGCCCAGCCATATGGATCAGCATACAAAACATAGCCGGGACCGGATGTTGATGTCATCGCTTTTAGCCCGCCCAAGGAAGCACCAATGCACATGTGCAGTGCAGATAACTCGTCTTCCGCCTGAACATAATAGCCGCCTATCTGCGGCAGGCGACGGGACATATTTTCAGCAATTTCTGTGGCCGGCGTGATCGGATAGCCTGCAAATACCTTGCAACCGGCAAAAATGGCTGCTTCCGTAATAGCTGCATTGCCTGTGTCAAATACTCTTTTCACTATAATCCTCCTCTGCCGGTTGTTCATCTATACTGATGGAAAAATCCGGGCACGCAAAGAAACAGCGCCGGCAACCGATACATGCAACGGAAGCTTTAGCCAGTACCGGCCGATATCCCTTATCATTAAAATAATCGGCTTGGGTAAAAACTCCGCAGGGGCACACTTCGATGCAATAACCACAATCTTTGCAACCTTGTCCATCGACCTCTACCTTATATTTTTTGATTTGTTGCTGTTTGCAGTCCATAATAGCTGATGGCTCCTTTCTCGACGGTTTCTGCCGGTACTGAGACTCAGCGGCGTCCTCATTCCCCGCCTCTGCGGCAGAAGCTGCCGTAAGCCGGCTATAAAGCCCGGCGAGTCTGCGCCGCTGAATTTTCCCATTTGCTCCTTTGGGGAAATCCTCAATAAATAGAATCTGCTTCGGTATTTTGAAATCAGCCAAATATGCTTTGCAATGTTTCAGAACTCTTTCTGCATTTAATTGAAATCCTGGCCTTAACTGTACAAAAGCTACGATTTCTTCACCAAATAAATCGTCAGGCACACCTACGGCAGCGGCTAGTTCAATCTCCGCCAGTTGGTATAGAATTTCATCCACTTCCCGCGGTGAAATCTTTTCTCCGGCCCGGTTGATCAATTCTTTTTTCCTGCCTGTCAAAAAGAGATAGCCTTCTTCATCAAAATAGCCTAAATCCCCGGTATAAAACCAGCCGTTCTGAAAACTTTCCCGGCTGGCCTGCAGATTGTCGAGATATCCTTTTGTAACATTGGCCCCCTGGAGAATGACTTCTCCCGCTCTGCCGGCAGCAACCGGATTGCCCAGCCCATCAACCACTTGAATTTTGTTTCCCACAGGCAATCCGACTGAACCGGCTTTCCTGACTCCGGGCGGCAGCGGATTAGTGGCAACCTGACTGCCTGCCTCCGATAATCCATAGGCTTCAATCACCGGCACACCATACCGCTTTTCAAATTCCTGCAAAATTGCCACCGGCAGTGACGAGGAGGCCGAACGTGCGAACCGCAGGCTCGTTGTCCGGGCAGTTATAGTTTCACCCTTGGAAAGCAATATCGACAAAATGGTAGGAACAGCACTAAACCAGGTCACCTGATATTGATTCACCAACTCCCAAAACCTGCCGGCGCTGAATTTGTGCGGTATGACAGCTCTCCCACCGGTAAAAACCGGGGTAATCATGGTAATAACCAATCCATTGATATGAAAAAAGGGCAAAATGCACAATACAATGTCCGCTGCTGTCAATTGATGCCCCTGCCCGATAAAACCGGCTTCAGCCAGCAAGTTGCCATGGCTCAGTACAACACCTTTGGGCACTCCGGTCGAGCCGGATGTAAAAAGCAGCAGCGCCTCATCATCAGAGCTTGGCTGACTTTCCTGTACTACAGCTCTGCCGGGCTGTTCCAAAACAGTAATATAAATTTCTTCGTTTCCATCAATACTCGTTTGCTGCCAGCTATTGCTTCCCGGTAATAAGTCGGGGGGCAATGCGTTTGCCCCCTCATGGTTTGCAATAATTAATTGGGTTTTTGCCTGCTCCAGCAAGCCTGAAATTTCTGCTGGTGTAAACCGGGGATTCAGCGGGACGACAACCCCTCCTGCCAAAAGAACACCCCAGAAGGCGATGACCCAGTTTGCTCCATTTTCTAAGATCAGTGCTGCCCGCCCACCCTTTTGCAAACCTTGCCGGGTTAACTGTTGTGCAAATTTTTGCGCTGCCAGATAAAATGCTCCATAAGTTAAGTCCTGCCCTTGCTCAGGCACAGATATAAAAATGCGCTCGCTGTCATGTAAAGCGCGATACGTAAGCAGTTGAGCCAAGGTTTCAAAACTCATATTCTCACCCCTATACGGTATACTGCGTAAAAGTCTGCCTGCAGGGATTACCGTAAGCATAATGGATTGCCCGTTTATCAATGTCATAAATTGCGGCAGATACTGTTTGCGCATCCCCGCCATGCCGGCAGATAGGATGTGGTTCCTCATGATCAGCCAGCATCGCTTTGATTCTTGCTACCGAAAACTCTTCTGAACTTGGTTCCCGTAAATCTGGTGAAACTGACAGCCGGGTAAACCGGGCAAAACGAGTTTGGGAATTTGCTTTGTTTACCGCGAGTTTTTCATCGGTCTTTAGATTTAAAAAATGATTGGTTCTCACAGTAATATTCTGTATTATGCGTTCAACAGCATATTTAGGATATAGCTGTTCAATGACAGCTCCGCCGTCAGGAGTCATTATTACCAAATTGCCGCCTACTAAGGGGGTATTTATCAAGAAATTCCCGGCAATCTGCAAAGCAGCCTCTAAATGACCGGCATTTTGCAAAATGTTTTCAACAAGTACTCCCCGTGGAGTCTTGCGTTTAAGTGCTTCAGGCAGCGGCATATAATCTGCGAAAGTCATAGCAACAGCTACACCGGCCTCATTAATGCCGCTATTCAATCCGCATTCTAACGGGCTGGCATGGCCAGCCACCCCAATATAGCGGTAGCGGCCATGACCATGAAGCAAATCTTCGGTAATGCCTGCACCTGGTTCCATGTCCCGGTTCTTAAACAAAAACTTTCCGTATATGGCTCCTAACGTGCACACAAGCTCACCCCGTTTGACATAGAATATTCTTATTAATAATTTATGCCTTACTGTCTAATCTTTTTATAGTAACGATCGTCAAACAATTCCTTAATGTCGTAATCTTTCTTGAGTACTTTGGTTTCTTTGAGGAAGTCTTTTACCTGCTGAAGAGCATCGATATCCTCCTGAACTATTTTGGAATCCCAATCAGAGCTTTTTACAATCCGTGAAATAGCCGATACGGGAAGCTTGCTTTCTTTCGAAATTAACTCCAAGGCTTCATCCGGATTACTTTTGATGAAGGCAGCAGCCTTCTCGTTCACTTTGAGAACACGTTCTGTAATGTCCGGATATTTTTGCGCAAACTCATTCCGCGCCAGGAATACACCGATATAACGTTTAACCCCACTTGAAGAATCTTCCAGGATTTTCCCGGCGTTGGCATTCTCTAACACAGAATTCCACGGTTCCCAGGTTGCCACTGCATCCACGTTTTTAGTTTCCAATGCTGCCTGATGATCACTTGCCGGCAGATTAACAATATTAACATCATTAATGTTCAAACCATTTTTCTTCAGCAGAAGAATTAAGAAATGATGGGCGCTTGAGCCAACCTGCACGGCTATCTTTTTCCCCTTCAGGTCATTAACCGATTTATACGGCGAATCAGGACGAATTAATAACGCATTACCCCCGGGAGTATAACCGGCACGGCTAATTACTTTGATATCCACACCAGCCGACTTTGCCGATACAGGCGGCATATCACCGGTGTGGGCAAAATCGGCACGACCGCCGGCAAAGGCTTCTATCATCGGTGGTCCGGACAGATACATATCATATTTTACAGCTATTCCGTCTTTGGCAAATTCTTCGTCGTACAGGCCTTTGGCTTTAGCTAATAAAATGATTATGCTTGAATTCTGGTAGGCAACATGAATTTCTTGCGGCTTCTCCGCCTTTTTATCAGTTCCCGCCGCCGTCTTCGTATCATTTCCGCCGCAGCCTGCCGCCAAAACCCCAATTACAAATAAGACCAGGATTAACAAAGTCAGCTTTTTCTTTTGCATCTTCTCATCCCCTTTAATTAGTTAACTATGTAAGTCATACTGGTAATTACTCTTGTTTTTAGCTGTCAGCTCCTTCTGTTCCAAACTTAGAAATTGTCGTTTTAAATACTATAAGCAAACGGCAATTCAACATCCGAAAAAAATTCAGTGTAAATCTGCTTGCGGATTTTTACAAATTCATAGCTGTTCCGGTCACGCGGCCGAGGTAAGTCTACAGGAATAATCGATTTTGTGGTAGCAGGCAGCTTAGACATTACAACGACCCGGTCTCCCAAAAAGATAGCCTCGTCAATATCATGGGTTACCAGCAGAATTGTGGTCTTTTCTGCTCCCCAGATACGGATAATCTCTTGCTGCATCGTAATGCGCGTCATGGCATCCAGTGCACCGAAGGGCTCATCAAGCAATAAAACCTGCGGCCGGTTGACTAATGCTCTGGCGATACTGACCCGCTGCTGCATGCCTCCTGATAATTGATGCGGATATGCTTTGGCAAATCCCGCTAAACCTACTAATTCCAGGTGTTCCTGGACAATCCGCCGTTTGTCTTGCTTGTTTTCCTTTTTACCTAAACCAAACAGCACATTCTCTTCAACCGTCAGCCAGGGGTACAGCCGTGCTTCCTGGAAAACCATCCCCCGGTTTAGCCCCGGCCCTTCAATCCAATCCTCACCCAGCCGAATTTCTCCTGAAAATCCCCGTTCCAACCCGACAACAAGCCTGAGAAGCGTACTTTTACCGCAGCCACTGGGGCCAATGATGCTGATAAATTCCCCGGGCTCTACCGTTAGATTGATATCCTGCAAAACGTCCACCGGCTTACCCGCAATTTGGAATGTCTTATTCAAATTATTGATGATAAGCGGTTGTGGTTCTATTGATGTCAGGCTCATTCGCTCACCCCCTTTAGTGAATGTTTACATTCCAGCGCAGCAAACGCTTTTCGAGTAATTGCAATAATTGTTCAATGATAATACCGGTAAAGCCAATGGAAAGTACCCCTACTAATACCACATCAATTTGCGATAATTCCCTGGCATACATGATCATATAACCAATACCCGATGCCGCTGCAATAAGTTCAGCTGCCACTACACTGCGCCAGGCTACATCAATACCGACCCGGACGCCGGTAAAAATTGCCGGTAAAGCTGCAGGCAAAATGACCTTGGTTAACAGCGTGATATGATCTTTTTCCAGAATGGTAGCTACTTCTAAGAACTTTTTATCCACATTTTTGATTCCTTCTATGACACTGACCAATACCGTCCAGAAGCTGCCAATGGCAATTACGGTAATTTTTGAGCCTTCATCAATCCCCATCCATAATATAAGTACCGGAATCCAGGCAATAACCGGAATAGGTCTGAGAACTCCAAAAATCAGGCTTACTGCTGTCTGCAGTTTCCTGGACAGTGCAACCTGAACACCCACTAAAATACCAAGGCCTGCCCCAATAATAAAGCCTTGGGCAACCCGCAAAATACTGACTCCCAAATTACTAAGCAATTCCCCGGAAGATAATACTTCGACCAGTACAACAGCAATGGCGGAAGGCTTTGGTAAAAGGGTGGCCCGAATCAACCCCAATTGACCGGCGGCCTCCCAAATAGCCAAAATCAAAATAGGTGCCACTAATGCAAGATAGTTTTCTCTAATCCATAGAATGAATTTTTTCATTGATTGTTCCCCCCTTTCTTCTCAAATTTATGTTTTAAACAAAAAAAATAAAGGCCAAGAATTCAAGAAGAATTCTTAGCCTTCAGTTCTCTGATCAGCCAATGTATGTAAATTAGTATACAGTACCACTAGACAACTGTCAATATGAAATATTGTTGACAAAAGCATTTTTTACCGTGTTCAACCGCTCAAATTGTTCTTTAGGCAAAGTTACAGTATCCAGAAGATATTCTTTGCCTACATACTCATATTTTGGCTGTCCCAAACGGTGATAAGGCAGCAGTTCATAGCGAACATTAGGTTTGCCGCTGATAAAGTTCATTATAGCTTTAATATCTTCTTCCGAGTCATTAAAGCCGGGAATTACCGGAGTTCTCACCAGTATGGGCAAATTAGGGAAAGCTGCTGTCACTTTGATAAAATTTTCAAGAATAACAGCATTGCTTTGTTTGGTCTGTTCCTGATGCTTATTTGCATCCAAACTCTTTATATCATAGATCAAAGTATTTAGGTAACGGCAGGCTTGCTCCAGTATCGGCCATGCGGCATAACCACTGGTTTCTATTGTAGTATTGAGCCGCCTGCGCCGGGCCTGTGCCAGCAGTTCAAGCACAAAATCCGCCTGCAGCAAGGGTTCTCCGCCGCTCACTGTCAACCCGCCACCTGACCTGGAGAAAAAAATATTGTCGCGTTCCACTACCTCCAGAATATCATCCACCGTCATTACTTGCCCAAATATGTGTAAGGCGGTTGCAGGACATACCTGTACACACGAAAAACACTTTTGGCAAGCCGCCCTGGCAACAACCGGCTTGTCACCCTCACCCGGGAGCAAGGCATTGTGGGGGCAAGCCTTGAGACATCTGCCGCAGGCAGCAATCCCGATACATTTGTTTGGGTTATAGGCCAGTTCAGGCTTACTCTCCTGGGATTCCGGATTACTGCACCAGCGGCACCGCAACGGACAACCTTTTAGAAATACAATTGTTCTTATTCCTGGTCCGTCATGCACCGAGAATTGCTGAATATTAAAGACATATCCCGTCTGTTTATTACTGGGTTCCATGGGTGGTCCTCCTAGAAACTATGCTCGGTTCTGGCAATGACATCATTTTGCAGATCCGGGGAAAGATCAATGAAATACGCACTGTATCCGGCCACCCGCACGAGCAGATTCCGGTATTTGTCAGGCTCTTGCTGAGCTGCCAGCAAAGTTTCTTTGTTAATAATATTAAACTGTAAATGCCACAGCTTTAAATCACACCAACTGCGGATAAGGGAAATGATTTTTTGCGTTCCTGCTTCGCCTTGTACGCAGGACGGACTTATCTTTATATTCAACAGCCTGGAAGCCCGCTCTTGGAACCCCAGATTCTTAGAATTGGCATTTGACATGAGCACAGCAGTAGGCCCGTTTACGTCGGCGCCATGGGAAGCAGAGGATCCGTCAGAAAGAGCCGACCCGGCTTTTCTGCCGTTAGCGGTAGCGCCGACAACTTTGCCGAAAGGCACATGCGAAGTAACCGGCACATAGCGCACATCAAGACTTACACCGATCGCTTTAGAATACTTGTGAGTAAAGCGCAGCGCCTCCAAATCGATATTTTGGGCAATAGCATCAGCGGCAGGGTCATTATTCCCAAACCGTGGGGCATGCAACAGCAGTTGTCTTATATCTTCATGTCCCTGAAAATCATCTGCAAGTACTGTTATCAATTCATCAATGGTTATCCGCTGCTCATCATAGACATATTTTTTAATGGCCGCTAACGAATCGACCACTGTAGCATAGCCAATAATGTCAAAATAGCCTAAATCGATGCCGCCGTCAATTCTTTCTGAATGCAGGTCCTTGCAGGTCTTTAAGCACTGCTCATGCAACGCAGAGCCTAAGGGTGCGGCGAAATGCTTTTCCCTTAACCGATTGGCAATTACCTGTTGTTTAAATGCCTGCTTAAGCAAATTGGTTTGCTGCGTGAGATAGGCTTGCCAAAATTCTTCCCAGGTTGCAAAATCCCCGGGATTTCCGGTTTCCAGCGTCAGTAATTCATCCTGGTAGATTTTCATTCTGCCGTTATATAGAACCAGTTCTAAGGCAGCAGCAATATTAACATACGCGCAGGGACTGGTATAGGTATCCCGGTTAGGCATTCTCACCTCGGTGCAGCCTGAAACGGCATAGGTATTGGCTTCTTTGAAGCTTGCTCCCTTTGCGACCAGCAGGGGAATAACTTCTTCGTCATTGATCAGTTTGGGAAAGCCTGAGCCATCCTTTATTGTTTCAGCAATCTCATAAAGATATCTTGCCGGCGAACGCGCATGAACCCTTGCGGCTAAATCCGGATAGTTAATGGGAAAATCCCGTTTTGATTCCAAAAACAAATAGGTTAATTCATTAGTAGCATCCTGGCCATTTTCATCCTGGCCGCCAATGGTGACGGCTTCCCAGTGCGCATAGGCCTCATTAAAGCAGGCACCTGCCGGACTGACATACAAATCAATGTACTGAGCCATTCCTACCCACATGCATTCTAATAGTTCTTTGGCCCTTTCCCGATCAATCCGCCCGGCTGTCAGATCGGTCCGGTAAAATGAATATAAGTATTGATCCATTCTGCCATTTGATATGGTAGCCCCTGTCTTTTGCTCCAGGCGGGAAAACATTTGCGTAAACCATTGTGCTTGAACCGCTTCATAAAAAGTACGGGCAGGATTCTCCGGCACCCATTCGCATATGCCGGCGATTGCCAGCAGCTCGCGCTTCCGGATTTCATCATTTTCGGTTGCGGCAAGTTCGGCAGCCAGTCTTGCATGCCGCCTGGCCCATATGACAATAGCCTCCGCTACCAGGATAACAGCCTCAAAAAAAGGTTTTTTCTCCAGAGCATCGTTCGGATCAAATGGATCAAGCGCCGCAAGCTGCTCCTCTGCCTCCTGCTTAATACCCTTAAAGCCTTTTGTCAGCACTTTTTCAAAGTCGTGAACCCATTGCAGTGCTGAGCGCATTGTGGCTGTTTCATTAACAATAAATCTTGACTTTGATACATTTGCCGGGTCGTAAGTTACCCGTAACACATCTTCCGGCAGAGCTTTCGCAAGATTTTCGTAAAAGGTTTTACCCTGCCAGTAAGGAGCAATCTCCTGTTTGATATAGGCTATATCTTCAGCGGTAATATAAAAAGGAGACTCTATTCGTTTGGGCAATTCTTCCGCCATTTTTTCCAGAAAGCAGCCGTCCAGCTCCGGATAAATAACACCATATCTTCCCGGGCAGCCGGCACGGCCGGCCAGCAGCTGCTTATCATCAATATATACAGTAATATTTTCCGCAATATGTTTAAGCGCCTTCGCCCACCGGAGAATTAACGGCTGTCCCTCAGTGATTTTAAATGACTCGGTAAAAAACCTGGCTCTTTCTATATCGATTTTGGGCTGAGCTCCCTTAAAAGAATTAAAGATCTCAGAAGGCCGCTGCCTGTCATAAGCACTAATTTTTCCTGCCAATTCTTCCTTTACTCTTTGCTCCTGCGGAGACAACGCAGCATTACTGACTCCCATGAATAACACCCCTCTGTTTTGTGTAGTAAAAGACAACAAAAAAAGCCAAATATGCGTTACTATCGCACATTTAGCCTTCAGTTATCTGATCAGCCCGGTCATTCAATTGTATTGCTCAACTCTGATGTATATTTATTACATTACAACATTTTACAGATCCGGTCAATACTTTTTGTGTAAAATCCTGCTGTGACAATAACATGTTCGATTCAAATTCTCCCCGGTGATGGAAATCGTGCATTCTGTTTCCCACCGATATTCCGGATAAGTGTCTGCATCTGCCCGTGTGTTAAAAGCATCTAATGGTCCAAACGGTTCAATATTTGAGACTTCGCCGTTCAGCTTTGCTGAAACGAGTTCACCAGCGCAGATTAGTCATCAGATAAAAACAACATTTCGGTATGGATGGTTAACTATGTTTTTTATATAGGTTTACAATCCACCCTAAACACTATAAAATAGCAATTAGTTGGTAAACTCTTTATTTTTTTCAGGTTAACGATATACAAAGCAAGGGGGACTAACAAATGGGTTCTAATGAAGGCAAAAATATGAGTTATGATTTAATTTTTACATTAGGCAAAAAAGTTCTTAATGGTGAACAATTAACCTTTGCGGAAGCACTGCAGCTTACGCAAATCGACGAAGCTGATATTCCAATCTTACTGGGTATTGCCAATAAAGTGCGCATAAGCTTTACTGGTGATCAGATAGACACTTGCGAGATAGTTAATGCCCGTTCGGGAGGTTGTTCGGAGGACTGCAAATTTTGCGCACAGTCTGCTCACCATGATGTAGAATTCGACAGCTATTCTTTAATGAGCGAAGATCAGATTCTGCAAGCGGCAAAAACTGCAGAATCCCATGGCGCGTATCGCTTTTGCATTGTGACTGCCGGCTGTGGCATGAAGCATGACCCGGATTTCGAGAAAATTATCCAGTCAATCCAGCGTATTGGACACGAAACAGGCCTGGAACGCTGCTGTTCATTGGGTATTTTAGCTCCAGATCATGTTAAGTCGCTAAAAGCAGCAGGGATTACCCGTTACCACCACAACCTTGAAACAAGCAAAAGTTTTTTTGAGCAAATTTGTACAACTCATACCTATGAGGAACGGGTAGAAACCATTAAGAATGTTAAGGCAGAAGGCTTAGAAGCCTGTTCTGGCGGTATTATTGGCCTGGGTGAAACCTGGGAGCAGCGTCTTGAACTTGCTTTTGCACTTAAAGAATTAGATGTTGACTCAATACCCATTAATGTCCTAAATCCTGTTAAGGGAACGGCCCTCGAAGACCGTCCCCCTCTTAAACCACTGGAAGTGCTGCAAACCTTTGCGATTTTCAGATTCATCCTGCCTACTAAAATCCTGCGCTATGCCGGCGGCCGCGAAAAAGCCTTGGGAGAACTTGTGCCGCTTGGGTTTCTTTCCGGAATCAATGGCATGCTAATTGGCAACTACCTTACGACATCCGGACGCGGAGCCGCTGCCGACCTTAACACCGCTCACAGCCTGGGACTCAAACCCATTTCAGAGCACACATAAGGGCGCCAGAGGGACAGAATGGTTTGTTGACAATATTTACTACGTTATATATAATAATTAATAATTTACTGTCGATTATTTCCGGCTGATCAGATAGCTGAAGGCCTAGGACAGACTTTTTCTGTCCTAGGCCTTTTATTTTTCTGGTTAATGCCACATGCAAGGCTTAAACAAGGAAGTTATGCCGGGTTAAACGTGTAAAAGGAGGAAGCACCATGAGCTTTGATCAACTTAAGACAGTTTTTGTGGTTGTGGGGTTCGCAATGCTGTTCGTGTGCGGGGGCTTCCTTTACTATTGTAAGAAACGAACACTAAAGTTAATCACCGACTGGCGTAGGATAAAAGCGAGAAATTCTGCCCTGCTGAGGTCGGTTCGCGATTTGCTGCTGATAGTTAGCCGCAAGGGCGGCATCATGGATTTTAGAAATATCTCAGATCACCCCAATTATTTGCCGACCACTGATTTAGCCGGAAGAATGATTGTCGAAATCCTGCCTGACAAAATTGCCAGAAACTTATTGCATTATATTGATCGGGCCGTAGATAATCACAGCATCCAACGGTATGAGTACCGACTTGATCATAACGGTAATGAAGCCCACTATGAGGCACAGATTATTCCCAGCGGCAAGAACGAGGTTTTGATTATCATCAGAGGGTTGACCGAGCGAAAGCAAATGGAAGAAGCATGGGAGTTTCTCAGCCTGCGTGATTCCTTAACAGGACTGCACAATCGACGATATTTCGAAAGAGAGATATTGAGGCTCAATACTACTTCTGCCTCTTTCTCCGGGATCGTTGTCTGCGACATCGACGGCTTGAAGTTTATTAACGACACCTTGGGGCATCCGGCGGGTGATGACTTGATAAAGACGGTAGCCCACCTAATCCGGTCTTGTTTTCGTAGTATTGACGTGGTGGCGCGTATCGGCGGCGACGAGTTCGCGGTAATTGTGTGTGATGCCGAGCCGGAAGTTGTTGCCCATGCCAGTGCCCGGATCAATAAAACTGTCGCCGAACACAACAAAGCCAATAATAATCTTCCGGTCAGTGTTTCTGTGGGCTGGTCGATACCGACGGAAACAAGCCGCAAGTTTGACGCCTTGTTTATGGAAGCAGACGGGTTGATGTATCGGGAGAAACTGCGTAATAGCGAATGGCAAAAGAAAGCTGTCGTTGAAGCAATTATCGCGGCTCTGGAAGTTCGCGATTATATTACCGAGGGGCATGGCGAGCGGCTGAAAGACATTGTTGTATGGATGGCCCAAAAAGTCGGTTTGTCGGAGGCGAGTTGCAGGAACCTGCGTTTATTTTCGAAGTTTCACGATATTGGTAAAGTTGGCATACCGGACGCCATTTTATTCAAACCTGCCAAGTTATTGCCTGAGGAGTATAGCATTATGCAGCAGCATTGCGAAATAGGATACCGCATAGCCCAAGCGGTGCCGGAGTTGATGCCTATCGCCGAATTGATTCTGCGGCATCACGAATGGTGGAACGGAGGAGGATATCCTCTGAAATTGCAAGGGGAGGAAATTCCGGTTGAATGCCGGATACTTGCCCTGGCAGATGCCTATGACGCTATGACCAATGACCGGCCGTATCATAAAGCTATGAGTTATGAGGAGGCGTTGCAGGAACTGCGGAGCAATGCGGGAAAACAGTTTGACCCAGTTTTGACAGAGTTATTTATTGCTTTGATTGTGAATCAAGTTGATCCGGTCATCTAGTGTGGCTAGCTTATTGTTATGGCGACGATTTCCGTTTTTGCCGCCATTCTTGCCATAGTATTGGGCTTATTACTTGCAAACGGCATCGCGAAGCCGCTCAGGGTCATGGTGAAATTGTCCGAGAAATGGCTAATAGATTCTTGCTTTGATGAAAGGGAACCGCTCTTGGGGTTTTGTGAACTTTTCCCATAGCGAACCCCGATTCTTTTGAAGATTTCTTTTTCTTCTTAAATAAACAAAGCAACAAAAAAAAACCGCGAAATTCGCGGTTTTTTTGTGTTGTCTCCATTGTTTAGGTTTTCTATTTTCCACCATTGAAAGCTTTTTGCAGCATCTCGGCGGCAGCCTGAACTGTCTTTTTTGTCTTGCCGCCAACGATAATGTGGTATTCAGGTTTCCACCAGGAACCGCCGACTTTACCAAAAATAATGTTAGTCTGCGGGTGTGCTGCTGCTGTTTTTTTCACACTGCGGGCAATATGGAATTTAAAGAGAAAAATAACAGATAACGATAACTCGTTGCGAACAGGGTTCTGGACACGGTATATCTTATTGTCGTCCTTAATTACCGGCTTATCATTCATTTGTAATTGTTTTTCCTGTCGATTGTGGTATTGCATGCCAGTGTCCCCTTATCCCTTATATATTTTTAATTTTTTTAACGTTTATTTCAAATAATATAAAGATATCACAGTAACTGTTTTGTTGCAACTCCGGATATAAACTTGTCAAATTATTCTTAGACTGAAAATAGGCTCTAAGCTTCCACGAATAAAAGCAAGTAAGGCGCCATAAGCTATATATAAGGTTCGAGCGATGGACAAGCAATGTCCCAAGAGTTAATTTCTCCCAGCCATTGGTCAGCAAATGCCGCAAGCGCAATAAACCTTCGCAGCAAACTTATAAACTGGAGGCGATACTATGACTAAGCCCGAAACTTACCCTGTAGAAACCCCGGATGCACCCAAACATACCAAGCATCATGACAATCCTATGCCTGAGCCGCTTTCAGGATCTAAGAAAGTAAAAAATCAAAATCACACCGGTCAGCGCCACGGCGAAGGCTCCTGAGAATCTATTGCCCAGCGCTGAATACCCGACGGTGTGACCGGTAATCATTGAACAATATATATGTCCTGCAGTTCTGCTGGAAGGGAACTGCAGGACATAATTATCACCTGGAACCTTGTAATACCATGGATAAAATAGGATAATGCTTACCGGCCCCGTCAAATTCAGACCGCTTAACTACACAAAACCCCATATGTTTATAAAAGCCAACAGCCTGATCATTCTGTTCATTAACATCTACCTGTTTAACTTTCAGTTGATTTATTGCATATGTAAGCAGTTTTTTGCCGATTCCCCTGCCGCGTTCATCAGCATCAATAAACAGCATTTCCAGTTTATCATCTGCGATTCCTATGAATCCGGTTATTTTGCCGCCGTTATCTTTATGGCATAATAACTGCACGTTATAAAAATATTCGTTCAAAATTAACGGCTTATAAAATTGAATGTCTTCCTCTGCTAAAAAATCATGGGTGGCCCGCACAGAAGCTTCCCAAATCTGAATCAGCTTTTCATAATCATCAACAGTCGGTTGTACAATCATAGCAGTATCCCCTTCCATAGTCAGCTAGAGCCAGGCAGGACGGCCGTCTGTACCAGGTCTTGTGTTGGCGCGCAAAACGGATACCTGCTGGCAGACTTAAAAATAAACAGGCAGGAAGGTTAACCTTCCTGCCTGTTATTCGCATCCATCCCTATAGCATAAAACTTACACGACAATCTCAAACAACCTGTTCCAAACTTACTAAATTGATTTGTCCGCACTCTTAAGGTAACGCCAGATAGAATCATCCGTTCACTACAAACCAAATGAAAAAACTTGTTTCAAACAGTCACTACTTAGATTCAATACTTAGAGATCAGAAAACTAAAACCAGCAAACTAAAACAAAAAACACAATCCCGAACCAGATATACTAACCTCTTGCAATTACGGAAACTGAAAAGTTTCTACCTCCGCATACTTGGTTGAATCCAGATCACTATAAGGATGGTGCTTATTTGAATAATAACATAACAATAGCGCTTTTGCAAGTCATTTATTCATAATAAATTAAATTATATCATGGAAACTATTTCCAATCATCCTATAGCTTTAAACTTGGCAGACTACTAGGAATTTCATGTGCCTGACAATAAGCAGTGTGTTATAATACAATCATTGAATATGCGGCCGACAGGAAGCACCAGGCTTTCGCTCGCAGGCTGCATATGATTAACGAAAGGAGCTGTTCTTATGTTTAACACTACTATAACGGAGATTGTAACAAGCCGGGAGGTGTGTACAAAATAATTTAGTGTATATGCCTCCCAAAAGGTAGTAGCCAAACTTTTGGAGGGTAAAAAATTGAGTGAAACAACTATGAGTAAATTAGGACTCAGCCAAAGCTTTATTACTGAGTCTGCATTATATGCCGGTCTTTATGTGGGGCGGGTAATTTCCCAATATAAAGACCTATACAAAGTCGTAACAGAAAATGGTGAGCTGGCTGCAACAATCTCCGGCAAGTTTCGTTTTACAATCACAACGTTGGCAGATTATCCTGCAGTAGGCGACTTCGTTATGCTTGACCGTAATCATGCTGACGCAGGGAATGCAATTATCCACCACGTTCTGACCAGAAAAAGCGCCTTTATCAGAAAGGCTGCGGGAACAGCAAATGCAGAACAGGTGGTAGCCGCAAATATTGATACGGTTTTTATCTGCATGTCGCTTAATAATGATTTTAATCTTCGCCGGTTAGAGCGCTATCTTGGTGTCGCCTGGGATAGTCAGGCCATTCCGGTCATTGTGCTTACGAAGGCCGACTTGTGTGATAATCTTCCGCAAAAGCTGGCAGAGCTTGCTGCTGTGGCCGCCGGTGTTGACGTGCTTGTTACTTCCAGTATGGGTCAGGATGGATTCTTAGCTGTCAACAATTATATTGCCAGCGGCAAAACGATTGCTTTTATCGGCTCGTCCGGTGTTGGCAAATCAACCTTAATTAATAAGCTCATGGGCAAAAACACCCTTGAAACTAAAGAAATAAGAAGTGATGATAAAGGCAGGCATACCACTACCAGACGCGAACTCTTTGTTCTGCCGGACGGCGGTATCGTTATTGACACCCCGGGAATGAGAGAGCTGGGACTCGAGAGTGCCGACCTGGCAAAAACGTTTGCCGATATTGACGAACTTTCAACAAAATGCAAATTCCATGATTGTACTCATACGGGTGAACCCCATTGTGCAGTACAACAGGCCATCAGCGACGGCTTCTTAGCTGCCGAGCGGCTTGCAAGCTATGTAAAGCTAAAAAAAGAGGCCAGGTATGCGGGCTTGAATGCTAAGCAGATTGAGACGGAAAAGCTTTCCAGCATGTTCGCAGAAATAGGCGGAATAAAGAATGCACGCAAGTTTCTCAAAGAGAAAAGTAAGAAAAGATAGGGTTTTTAGATTGTATAGGGCGGCCAAACTCATCGCCAAGATACGATCGGTATAAATTCTGCGCTTCGGGGATAGTTCCAATAAATAAGCTCCGCTCAGTCTGCTTCAGGCTGTTGCGGAGCTTATTGCTTTATCCTTATAGTATCCGCAAATAGCCATATTAGGCCCTTATGTTGCCGAAGACAAACTGAAGTCCGTTTTACAAGCATTGAAGCTGCTGATACATCTCCTTAAAAATCTGGATATGGCGTTTCTCATCAAGTATGATGCGGTTTAAGATCGCCACGATATTCCTATCGCAGATGATATTCGCCTGTCTGGTATATTTGCGGATGGCTGCTCTTTCCGCTTCAATTGATTCGGCAATTAGGGCGCATATTTCGCGCGGATAGCTGATAAACGAAGGCGACCACCAGCGTTTGCGTGGCCGCCCGCACCAGAGCCGCGGGTCTGCGCCAAGCTGCATTGCAAGCTCAGCAAAGATATTGAGGTGATGCATTTCAACAATGCTGATGTGGTGGAAGCAGGTCGCAATTGCACCAAACTGCGGCTTCGCTACCACAGCAATGTAAAAATACCGAGTGATATCACTCATCTCGGAGACAACATCTCCCATATTGCTAAGCATCTTGTCGGCATAAACGGGATTGGGTCCATCCACGCGCACTGGCGGATACGGCGCGTTCACCTTGTAGTGGCATTCGTGGATGTTGTTATCGTGCATCTATCTTCCTCCTTCTCATACCGGCATGGTACAGTGTATTAGCGAGGATAGAAGATTATGATAGTTCCGCCATTCCTGTCAAATCTGGTGTTATTTTAGCATCCACTGATCAGACATGGAAGCAAGCTGTTGCAGGCCATTCATAAAAGTACCAGGTAAACTGTCATAGCATTGTTTAGCAGGAAGTCTTCTATTACGGTAATCGCTACTTTAAGTGCCTTATCCCTGGGGTACCCGAAAGCACCCGACGATATCAGCGGGAAGGCAATACTCTCAAGCTTATATTCTTTTGCCAATAAAAGTGAGTTCAGATAACAATCGGCCAGCAGTTTTTCCTCGTCATTTTCACCACCGTGCCAGACCGGACCAACAGTATGTATTACATATTTTGCAGGCAGCTTATAGCCTTTTGTTATTTTAGCCTGTCCAACCTGGCACCCGCCCAGGGTGCGGCATTCTGCAAGCAATTCCGGTCCTGCGGCCCGATGGATTGCACCGTCAACTCCTCCGCCGCCAAGCAAGGACGAATTGGCCGCATTGACAATAGCATCTGCATGAACTTCCGTTATATCATTATGCAGTATTTCCAGTGGCATTACTCTACCTCCTGTTCTTAATCAGGGACATTATATTTATTATACAATACAAGCCTTTAATCATCACAATTATATTGTATCATAAGCTTAAAAATCCTTAACATAACACATTATTTCATAAATAATGGCTGCTTTTGCTTCGTGAAATGCAATAAAAATAAAGAAGCAAAAACAACATCCCTATGCTTCCCTTAAGCTTTTTGGAACCACATACATAGCATGTGGTATTCGCTTACGCAATTATAAAAGCAATCGTTGAAAAACGATTGCTTTACTTTTTATCTAACACATATTAATGACCCTCATCATCACATATAGTTTGCAGCAAAGGAAGTTGTCCTTCCATCGCTAAAATGAGACGGTTTTCAACCTCAAACCAGTTTATTAATTCTAGCCATGCTCTAACATACGCCTCTCGATCATACTGGTAATCCAGATAATATGCGTGCTCCCATGTGTCTACGACAAGTATAGGAATAGTCCCCCATTGAGTAAGATTTTGGTGCTTCTCAGCAGTTAAAATTTCAAGATGTTTCCAGGCTGGATTCCAAACCAGTATCCCCCAGCCAGACGCTTCAACTTTTATAGCTGCATTGGTAAATTGCTCCAGGAAGCTATCAAAGTCACCAAAATATTTATTGATTTCTCTGCTAGTGCATGGGCCAGGTTCACCACCACAGCCCGCTGGTGCCATCACTGTCCAATAAATGCTGTGAAGAATATGGCCTGAACCGTTAAATGCCAGTTCGTTTTCCCAATACTTCACAGATGTAAAATTATTTCGCTCCCTTGCCCTTACTAGCGCTAATTCTGCTTTATTTAAACCATCTACATACGTTTGATGATGACGATCATGGTGGATTTTAAGCGTATCAGCACTGATAATCGGTTCTAATGCATTATATGGATAGGGTAACGGTGGTAATTTGTGTTTGCCTGGTGGTACATATCGGCCTAAAGCTTGATCTAACAAATCGCTTATACCTCCTCATATTATAAACTCCGTTGTTATATCATATTACGGAATGAGAATGAGGTTACAAAAGATTGAGGAAGCGAGGGGACGGACATTTTGCTTCGCAAAATGCCAATTATATTGTACCACAACAGCAAAAGACGGCTCACTGTCTGCGACACCAATGCAGACAGTGAGCCGGTTATAAAAATTCAGTACATTCATTTATATTTCTTTATAAATTCTATTGCCTGTTCCAATTCCTCCGGGCTAATTTTAGCTTTTACAGCCTGGTCTACCACCCCGAAATAGTTGGGATAGTTTTCATCCTCGAATATGGCTGTCAAGTGATTATTAAATTTAATCTGTTCCAGCGTCTTTACATCTTCACGCAGAAAGAATTCAACCGGAATGTATAGTTTGTTAGCCAATAACGCAATCTTGTCACGACCAAATTTCCGGCGATTGTTTTCCACATGGGATATATAGGATTGTGTCACATTTAATAACCGCGCTAATTGTTCGGTAGTCAGCGAAAACTTCTTGCGTACATAGCGCACTTTTTCTCCAAAATTCATATCCAGTCCCTCCCAGTTCCCTCCCAGTGAAATTACGGGAAACTGGCAAGGAATCATTGATATGATTACTATTCAAGCAGTTTCTTGCGATAGGCTTGAAGATAATTCATACAATACGCATCTGTCCCCCGTAACGCTTCGGCAGCAATAATGCTGGCCATGAACTCTTTATCAAGCGGGTTCATAATCATACCGTCAAGACCGCGGTCTATGGCCATTATGCCAAAGGTTCTATTGAGAAACTTACGCAGCGGCAGGCCAAAAGAGATGTTAGATAAGCCACACATCGTGTGAACGCCGGGATAATTATTCATAATTATCTCAATCGCCTTCAGAAATTCGACACCGAAAATGTAATTGGTGGATAACGGCTGCACCAAAGGATCGACGTAAATCTGGTCAGGCGTCAGTCCTTTTTTGACAAGGCGGTTAATAAGTTCATCAGCAATTTTGACTCTGGCCTCTGCCGTTTCCGGCATACCTTCATCACTCATGCATAAGGCGACGACTTTATGAGCCGTTCCACTCACCAGGGGTATGAATGCATCATATCTATCTTTCTCCAGTGAAATGGAATTGAGCATTGCCGGCCCTTTGTGAACCGCTAATGCGGCTTCAATGGCTTTCGGATCAGGGCTATCAATACAACACGGGCTATCAACAACCGCCTGAACTAATTGAACCAACCATTTTAGGTAGTCAGCCTCTTCGCCGACAAAAGTCCCGGCGTTCACATCAATATAGTTGGCTCCAGACGCCTGCTCATCTTTGGCCACTTGTTGAATGTAGCTGGCATCCCTGTTTTTGATGGCTTCTGCAATCGGCTTACGACTGGCATTAATCAGTTCGCCGACAATAATCATAACCTTCACTCCCCGTAATTTTATATTTTTCTTTTTTACCCATGCCTGCCGGTGGTTTACATGTTTCAGTATACCTCCTCTTTGACAGTCTGCAATAACTCATAAATTGGATCCATAGCTTTGGGTCATATAAGTTCCCGCGTATTTCTCCAGCTTCCACTGGGGAATTTTGCAGGTACGGCAGGAATGAAAAAACAATTTATTGCGCAAACAGCGGGCAGCCCGGCTATGCTTCGAATTTTGTATCTGGAATTTTTCATTGCAATGGGTAGTAATTTCTGCTATGTCGCCGATAATTTCCATACTTTTGATGCCGTGCAGTTTCCCGCTTCTTGAGGGCCAAAGCTTAAGTTTGGCAACAAGTTTAAAAAAGTCGACATTTTTGCGATAATAGCGTTTCTGTTTTTTTTCGCTAAGGGCCATATACATTCACTCCCGTCATCGATAATCGCCATAGTTTTCATATAACTAAAAAACACATGGTGGCTACCCCAATTTGCAACGGGTCATGCAGTATTTGGGCAAAGTGTTTCCCGCACTGTTCTGCCGGTACCCCTAAAGGAATTCCCGGCGCGGCGATGATTGTGCGCTCAGTAATATATGCAGGACGAATAATATTCTCCGCCGGAGAAGCATCCACTATAACCAGGTGCTTGCTTAAAGCATAATCCAAATCTGTTTCCAGCTTGGCCGGATATCCTTGTCGCCTCAGCTCATCAACCAATGCCCGGCTGGCGGTTACATCGATATCATATACGGAAACCAATCCTCCCAGTTTGACGATTAAACCGGCCGCGCCTCTGCCTACCGCCCCGGCGCCAATAACAAGCACATGCTTTTCCGTCAAACCGCAGCACATCTGGTTTAAGGCCGTTACATAGCCCCGGCCTGTCGCTTCGCTGTTATCGGCTATCGCACCGGTTCTTAGATTAAAGGCAATAAACTTATCATCATCGGCTGCAAACAATATCTCAGCACCATGTAAGATTGCTTCAGCAATACCTGCGATATCATAGCTTGTAGTAATAAAAGTATCGAAACCCAGATGATCCAGGATACCGGCCACTGCCTCAGTAAAGCCGCCAATAATTCCCTGGCCGCCGGTGATAGGAATAACCGCGATTTTGGATTGGGCCACTGAGATAGTGCTCAAATCCCTATTCGCAGCACGAGCCGCGATTGATTTTAGGTTACATCCTGTCTTGCTAATTAACTCACCATCGTATTTCGTTAGTCTGGACGCAATCTGATTAACATCGTCTGCTTTTAGTCGTGTCATTGCACCATCCCCCACGCGTTTCTAATGACATACCCTCAGCTCCACTTGCGGGATAACAGTCATGATAGTTAATTCGGCAGGACTGCCTGATCTTGTAAATAATACCCTCTCTTTTATTCCATGCCTCCGGCATATGCGCACCGGTGATGATGAGCGTAGCTACCCATTCTTTTTTGCCTGGAGAGTAAGTTGTCAGCGCTTCATCTGCTCCAAAAAAATCTGTACACAGACGAAGCGGCTCACCGGCGTCAGGTAGAATGTGTTCACCCAAAACTTCAAGCTTATCACCATTTACGCGGATATGTTCGTAGATCACGCCTCTTTTCGCTTTGATGTCGAAATCCTCCCACGGGGTTCCTTGGACAAACGCCTTGCCGAGAATCTCCAGCATATTAATGCCGGTGGCATGATACACCGCCGTCGGGGTTTGACTGGGAATCCGGGCATCTATTTCCAAAACTTTTAGTTGGCCTGCATGGAGAATGGCTTCTACATCCATAACTCCATTGAGATGCAAAAATCCAGCCAAACTAAGCGCGATGTGTTCGAAGCTTGCTTGCTGTCCTTTTGTCAGCACTGCCGTACCGAGCACCCGCTTGCAGTCATATTGGGCGTCCAGTTGAATCTCGGTAATTTGCAAGGCCTTATATACTCCCTGGCAGCCAATGACCTCGATTGAATAAGAGGGTCCTTCCAGATATTCCTCAATCACCATATCAGCTATAGCTTTTTCAACTTGCAAACGCTTGAGCGCCTGAGCATTGTCCACCTTAATCACACCCTCACTGCCACTAGCCCCGGAGGGTTTTATAATAATAGGAAAACCACATTGTGGCCATGGTTTGGGTGCAGGGATGGAAAGGCGGTTAAATACTTCGTTGGAAGTAATTTTTGAGGAAGAAACAGCATAAGCCTGCTCGTCAAAAAGCAAAGGTACATTTGAATATTTAGCGCTGCTGGCTAAACAGTCTAACGCCTCTTTGTTTTCTAATGCCGGGATAACGAGATCAATTTTTTTCAATAACATGAGCCACTCGTCCCGATGCGTAACATCCATTGCCTGGAAATGGTCACCGATTGCCGCAGCCAAAACCCCAGGCTTTTTATCGACAACGAAAACTTCCCAGCCCGCTTTTTTAGCCAGATACGCAGCTTCGACTCCCTGAAGCTTGCCGCCGACGATGGCAACTTTCATTATGAATCCCCCTTCCGGCTAATGGCGTTGTACAACCCAGTTTGTATAGGTTTCTTTCGTTTCGTTAATCTGCCTATGGGAAGGAGCGAGTCTTGCCAAACGGGCCAATACCCATTCCATATATTCTTCCATACTAGCCCGTTCGAGACCGCATTGCGCTAATATCGGCAGGATGCTGTCAACGCTACGGTTACCGTCATCGATATCCAGCTCCTGATTGGATACGCCGGCCAGGCCGGCCTCTGGCGGAATGATCGAGGTTACGACATTGGCGCCGGCGTTAAGGCGGTCAGCTAAACCATGGATACCATCCACATCCAAAGACGCGGGAATCAGACGGTTGGGAAAGACCAGGCGCATGATGGCAATCATCAATAATTCTCTCGTCCGCGGGAGCGACGGGACGTGCTGCATGGGTGTATCCTTTTGCGGCACAAAGCTCATAATTCGTACCTGATCAGCTCCCAGGCTTCTCATGGCCGCCAGGGAATCAATCAAATCCTCATATCTTTCCCCGACACCGGTCAGTAAGCCCTCCTCAATCAGGAAACCCATATCCCGGGCTTCCTTTTTTCGTTCCATTCGTTCCGAGAAGCTTTGGCTTATTCTTAGTTTTGCGTATAAGCCAGGGTTATGGGTTTCCTGATAGCAGGCATACCACTCGGCACCGGAATCTTTAAGCGCTCTTAATACATCTTCCGGGACGACGCCTGCCGAAATCATAATCGGTATGTCGGTGTCTTCCTTGATGGCCCTCACCGTTCTTACCAGCGAATCAAAGCCGGCTCCATTATTGCTATAATACCGGGGGTCTTCCCCCATCGTTAAATCCAGCAAATGTACTCCGGATTTCACCAGCCGGTAAGCGGTCTCCATAATTTCCGCCGGGGTTTTATGATAGCGGGATAACGATTGATTGGATTTACGATATAAACAGAAAGCACACTCATTTCGACAATAGGTTGAAAAATAAACGAAACCATAGAGAAATATTCTATTCTTAAAATATCGATGCCTGAGCATTCTGGCTATGGCAAATACCCTGGCGATATCATCTTCTGCGGAAAGTCCCAATAAATATAAAAGCTCAGCCCTGGTCAGCGGCTCTTCCTCCAAAGCTTTTCCCAATATCCTGATCAAGGTGGCAGGTTGTTGCAGCCCCATGAAAATCACCTACCTTATAAAGTACATTTGGCTTCCTGCTATTTCTTTGGCCTTAAATATTTAATCGTACTCCGTCCAGGTAACTAAGACTTCTTCCCATACTCTGAACATTTTGCGCTCCCTCCCTAACCATTAACAAACGTTCGAGGCCAAAGCCTATGCCTATCCAAGGCGCGGTGATTCCCCATTTTTTATCAAGTACATGCGGCCCCATGGCGCCGGAACCTAATTCAATACCCTTCATCACGTCCAAGGTATCGCCATACACGACAGAACTGGTTACTTCCAGCTGATATTCATCAATACCGGCGACAGACATAACCAACGCAGCCATTTCTTCCAAGCGTTGCTGTCTCTCGTTAAGGGGTAACCCTAATTCGGTTATATTGAGCATGGTAAACTCGTTAAGATGCAATCCCCCCTGGGATTCCTTACGATAACAGGTGCCGATTTCAAAAAGGCGAATCGGCGGCTGCCATAAGCGCAGCAAATCTTTCCATAAGGTGTACAGATTTGGCGCCAGCAGCGGCCGCAGGCACCGCTTGGCATCAAGCCAAAATACCTGGGAAAATAGTGGATGCTTATCGTCTATAGACATTTTCGCCAAAGAACCCTTAGCTATAATTGTCGGTGTGATGACCTGAACGAATCCCCGGAGGTTCAGGGCTTCGGTAAGTTGCTGTTCAAGCCTGCTCAGCAGCGGCCGCTTAATAAATTTTTGAAATTGCGCCAAATGGCGTCTTCCTTTAGTCACTAACTGCCTCTCCAGGTCTTGAAACGCAAAATCACGCTCGCTGGCTGATTCAAAACGTCGTTCTTGCAAAATTGAGCTGATATTAAGTTCTTTTAACCGCTGCTTTTGTATGGGTGTCCAGGTAATATCCACCTAGCTGCCTCCTTGAAATTGTTGGCGGGGAGTACGGGAGTTTCACCCGCCTGCGCGGATTTAGAGTCCACGTGATCCATCCGATCCACCCCCCGTAATCTTGCCAGCACAATGTATAGCAAAGGTAAAACGAAATGGCAAGGGCGCATATAATACTATATACACCCCTGTCCAAACGATGGTAAACGTCAATCTTAACGCGTCTGTCTAATTATAATTAATCCCAATAGGTCAGCCCCAAATCGGACAAGATTTTAACGGCTTCATTATAGATCTGCACATATTCGTCAGTGGGAACCAGTTTCACCGGATCATAGCACTGATCGAAGGTTTTTCCTGCCGGCGCAGTTTTATAATTCTTTTCATACATGGCGACCAGTTTATCCAGGAGGATGTTGACCTCGTGCAGATCCATCCCCGCCACAGCGTGAGCCACTTCGCCCATAAACCGGGCCTCCATGGCCGTAAACAGATCGGTAGTGACGCCTTTGCCGGCAGCCACCCCGGAAAGCACTTCACGGCCGCTGACCGTATCGGTGATAGCCTGGGCCGCCGTCTCCAGCAGGCACATTACGGTGCAGGGGCCGGCCAAAGTGTAATACTGGTTGCCCAGAAGCAGATGAGTGTTTTCTTCGATGGCCCTGGCCGCGTGGCCTGCGACTGCCAGAGCCTCTCTGGTAGTCGTAATGCCCCAGCGGACATGAACCGGTCCGTCCAAATGCCAGGTTGCCTGCATCATCACAAAAGAGTTCAGGGTCGTCGCCACATCAACAATCGCCGTTTCTTCCAGACCTCCGGAATAGCCGCCGAAAATGGGCATTTGCTCGACCATGACGCATACACCGGACACAGCGTAATAAGCACCAACAACCAACGCACCTACGTCGATTTTGAGCTCACAGAGCTGTGACACTTCATGAGAATCAGACTCCCGCATGCCGCCCGGAAAATCCGACATAATTACGCCGGCCGGGCTCAGAGAAGTTTCACTCCCCTACAATCCCATGCCTGTACGCCCCGCCCTGCTCTGCGCTTCGCGCACCTGGAGCAGTTCCGAACGCACGGCCATAATCTCCCACGGAGATTCGGGTACCGGGTCTTTGCCCATCACGGTCTGCATTACGCCGTTGACGATGGTATCCACAATCGGCTCCTGGGCGTAGGCCTGATGAATGGGCATGAACAGTTTTTCCGAACAAGGCGAACCGGTGGGTCCGCCCTGAATGACCGGTGCCTTCTTTGAGTTGTAAGCCCGGGGAACCACATGAATGGCTTCCTGGTTTTCTCCATAAGTAAAGTGGTCAGGAGCGGATTTGATGGCCAAGAGCACCTCGTCACGGGTGTATTTAATCACCCGGTTGGTGTCAATGCAATAAACGCCGCATTCCACCAGCATGTCAAGACCGGCCTGGAACAGATTGTTAATAAGAGCTTCGTCCTCGGGGATAATGGTTTTGCGGTCTATCTTTATGCCGTACTTTTCCTTGAGCTTTTTGGCGGTTTGGGGTATGACGCCAAAATCCCAGTCGGCTTCCGACATTTCGGGGCCGCTTTGCGCCCGCTCGTAAACATCAAAGACGGTTATCGGTTTTGCTATTGCTTTCATGTCATACTCCTTTCCTTTTAGCCAAAGCTTTTTTAGCGAGAACCGGCGTAGCTGTCGCAGAGTCGCAGTATCCATCCGCACCAATATTGTCGCACCACTGTTGAGTGACCGGAGCTCCGCCGAACAGACAAATGTACTTGTCCCGCAGCCCTCTTTCCTTCAACAGTTCCACAACCTCCCGCTGGCGGGGCATGGTGGTCGACATGAGAGCCGCACCGGCGATTACATCGACCTTCAACTCCTCCGCTTTTTCAATAACCGTGCGTGCCGGCACGGTTTTTCCAAGATCAGTGACTTCGAAATTATTGGCGCTGAGAATGGTTCTGACGATATTCTTACCGATGTCATGCACATCGCCCTCAACAGTATACAGCAGCACTTTGCCGGCAGACATAGTGTTCATTTCGCTTTGCGGCACCGAGGCGGTCAGGATTGCCACCGCCTTCTCAAAAGCTTCCGCCGCCAGCATTAATTCCGGAACAAAAGCCTCGCCGTCATCAAAGCGATCACTTATAATCTGCATACCTGCGGAAAGCCCTTCACTGATGCAATCCAGTGGATTAAGGCCGGCGGCGACGGCCTCTTTGGCAGCCACTTCAGCCAGGTCCTTATCCAGATTACTGATAGCATCCTTTAATTTAGCATATTTGCTCATATTGAAACACCTCCTGAATACTCTCCTTAAAAGTGGGGTCCCTTGGGTCCGCGGCCGGCGTTATGGTCCTTTTTTACTTCTAAGCAGCCATAACAATTCTTCTTTGCCGCTGCACAAGTACATCAATAGCACCATCCTTTCTGAATAATCAATATTTTGTTCTATGTTTAAAATATAGCAAACAGCCCATCACCCGGTATTGTATTATGTTAGGATTTTCTGGTGTTATCTTCAGGTAACTCACCAAATAAAAAAAAAGGCAGTTTCCCGGCAAAACCCGTGGAAACTACCCAATGTCATTAAGTTAACCCGCTTAAACTAGCATATATAGTAAATTGCGCTTATTTGCAGGTAAGCATCCGCCATTTTGAGGGCGAAATCGCTTCATACCGCTTAAATATTTTCACAAAATAGCTTTGGTCGGCAAACCCCACCTGTTGCGCAACCTGAGCAAGCGGTACGTTTTTCCGTATATACTGTTTGCTAAATTCAATTCTTACCTTATTCAAATAGTCCGAATAACTTTGTCCTGTTTGTTTCTTAAAAAGATCGCTAAAATAATTGGGGGCTAAAGAAACCTCTTTTGCCACATCAGCTAAGCTCACATTCATATAGTTTTGCCGGATATAATTCATGCCCTGAAGGATAGCTTCATTAATCCGGTAGCTGTTTTCCTGCAAAAATGCATTCTGAAAACGGTCTGCCGCCGCATAAATAACCTCACCCAAAATGATATAATCTTCTGCCTCTAACAATTGAAAAATAGCCTCATAGTTTTTGTTAAAAACAAACTCCAAATTCATGTCTCTTTTTTTGCCAATTTCAATTAAAGAAAGAAAAAACGCCGCACTCCGTGATTTTACCTCTGTGTAAGACCTATATTCATATATGCTGTCAATTAAAACAGAAAGAATTGTTTGCAGTGCCTCTTTTTTCAGATTCTCGCTGCCATCATGCCGGGAAGAAAGCAGTTCAATTGCTCTTTCCATTACATAAACTTGTTGGCGGTATTCAGGATAAAAGGATTCGTTCGCCGCTTTATCTAAAGATTTCACCAAAAAGGCAAGTACATCCTGTTTTTTCCAGAACTTCTTAGTAGCATCAGTAGTAAAAGCAGAAACTGACCGTTGCAACATATTTCCCAATGCATCGAGATAATGTTCATCCACCAAAGGAACTCCCCCCATTAATTGTGCAATATCAGCATAATGGGAGGACAGCAGCTCATTTGTTTCTATAAAACGATTGATGAACCCTTTTCCCGCTGGCTCCAGCCGCAAAGGACCGGAGGAAACAAAGTAAAGCGTTTCATCTTCCAGTAAAACGCAAACCGCAATATTCAACAAGCCGTATGGACAGTAATATACATGGCTTGTCCCCATTTCCAGTGCCGGCCGGCAGCTGCCGAGATAGTCATGAACGCAGCCGCCGCTGGGATCAAAGCGTTTGATAAAATTGCAAAGATTATTACACTGGTAACAGGTTCTATTGCCAACGCGTTTACCTGCTTTATCAAAAAAATAGCAGTTAACTCTTGTTACCAATTCGTAATCCTGAATGGCCGCCTTGATATCTGTAAGAAAGTGAGAACTATGATCTTGTGTTTTAGACATATACATCGCTCTCCTTAGTCAAGACGTTTTGGAATGACTGCATCATGACAAGCTTTTCTTGTAACAATCGCCTATGTCTCTACAAACCATCAACTCTGGCCATTTCCGGCAGCACGTTTACCGTCCGGGAAGTTCCAAATTTCTAAACGTTCGGTATTTTATTCTATTTTGAAAATTATATCACAGATTTTATAACCCGGCCTTGTATTATATTTAGATTTTCTAGTATTTTTTTCAGAAAATGGTAAATACCCCATCATTCTCTCTGAACTCCTCGTAACCGTTTATGCCTCCCGGATACTTTATTATAGTAAAAAACCGCGACTGTCTGCAATATAAATGCAGACAGTCGCGGTTTGTAAAAACTCAGTACATTCTCTTATATTTCTTTATAAATTCTATTGCCTGTTCCAATTCCTCCGGGCTAATTTTAGCTTTTACAGCCTGGTCTACCACCCCGAAATAGTTGGGATAGTTTTCATCCTCGAATATGGCTGTCAAGTGATTATTAAATTTAATCTGTTCCAGCGTCTTTACATCTTCACGCAGAAAGAATTCAACCGGAATGTATAGTTTATTAGCCAATAACGCAATCTTGTCACGACCAAATTTCCGGCGATTGTTTTCCACATGGGATATATAGGATTGTGTCACATTTAATAACCGTGCTAATTGCTCGGTAGTCAGCGAAAACTTCTTGCGTATATAGCGCACTTTTTCTCCAAAATTCATATCCAATCCCTCCCAGCGAAATTACGGGCAACTGGCAAGGGATCATTGATATGATTACTATTCAAGCAGTTTATCGCGATAAGCCTGAAGGTAGTTCATACAATACTCGTCTTTCCCCCGTAACGCTTCAGCAGCAATAATGCTGGCCATGAACTCTTTATCAAGCGGGTTCATAATCATACCGTCAAGACCGCGATCTATGGCCATAATGCCAAAGGTTCTATTGAGAAACTTACGCAACGGCAGGCCAAAAGAGATGTTAGATAAGCCACACATCGTGTGAACGCCGGGATAATTGTCCATAATCATCTCAATCGCCTTCAGAAATTCGATACCGTAAATGTCACTGGTGGATAACGGCTGTACCAGAGGATCGACGTAAATCTGATCAAGCGACAGTCCTCTTTTGACAAGGCGGTTAATGAGTTCATCAGCAATTTTGACTCTGGCCTCTGCCGTTTCCGGCATACCATCATCACTCATGCATAAGGCGACGACTTTATGAGCTGTTCCACTCACTAAGGGTATGAAGGCATCATATCTTTCTTTCTCCAGTGAAATGGAATTGAGCATTGCCGGCCCTTTGTGAACCGCTAATGCGGCCTCAATGGCTTTCGGGTCAGGGCTATCAATACAACAAGGGCCATCAACAACTGCCTGGACTAATTGAACCAACCATTTTAGGTAGTCGGCCTCTTCGCCGACAAAAATTCCTGCATTCACATCAATATAGCTGGCCCCGGCCAGATGTTCATCTTTAGCCACTTGTTGAATATAGCTGGCATCGTTATTTCTGATGGCTTCCGCAATTGGCTTGCGACTGGCGTTAATCAGTTCGCCGACAATAATCATAACATTCACTCCCTGTAATAATGATAGGAAAGTTTTTTAGGCTTCCAGCAGTTTCAGCACCTTGGTAACGGCTTCTGCTGCGTCTTCGGCGTAGGCGTCGGCGCCAATGCGATCAGCCCATCTTTGAGTCGCCGGCGCACCGCCGACAATGGTTTTATATTTTCCTCTCAGATTGCTCTGTTTCAAGACCTCTTCTAATTTTTTCTGTTCAACCAAAGTAGTTGTCAGCAAAGCGGATGTCCCAATAATATCCACTTGGTACTCCTCCGCCTTTTCTATAATGGTGGCTACAGGCACATCCCGGCCTAAATCAATAACATCTATTCCCTGGGTTTTAATTAAGGAAACAACGATGCCTTTGCCAATATCGTGAACATCGCCCTCAACAGTCGCCATAATCATCCTGCCTGTATGTCCCTTGTTTTCACCTTTCGCCTGGAGCGCCTCGTCAAGAACAGCAGTGGCTTTTTTCATGACTTCGGCAGCGGAAATTAACTCTGGCAAAAACATCCGGCCTTTGCCGAAAAGGTCGCCAACCTGCCTGATTCCTTCGCTGTAGCCTTGCGACAAAATGATAATGGGGTCAACGCCGGACGCCAGTGTTTTTTTAGCGGTTTCAAGCGCAGCATCCAGATCCTGTTTAAGAATGCTGGCGATTGCCGCTGAAATTAAAGCATCTTGGGTCATACTATTCTTCGCTCCTTTCTCTCCACTCAAATTCAATTAAATTTTAGACATTTTATTGAAACGCGTAACGGAATTAATCTCAATATCCAGTATTTGGGCAATGCGGCTCTTCGCCGCCAGGGCATCGGCAGATTCCGGCCGCGCATTGGTTTCGCCGATATTCAATTGATTGCGGATATCCCTCATTACAGAAGAATCATGCAAATCGCTTAAACTGATCTTCAGTTTATCAGCGACATACTGTTTAGCCGCATCAATACGAAGTCCCTTAGCCATTTGAACCCGGGCCACCAGATCTCCGGAGGTCCTGATTCCACTCATCCCGGCTGCGACTCCATGATTGATAGGCATACCATAACAATCACCTACGCCTATCTACAACCCGTCAATCTTACAAATCTCCACAAGCGCTTTATCCGCGCGGGAGGCAGCGTCCAAAGGAACGGCATCTGTCAGCGGCATACCGCAGACCCCCATGCCTACGTTGGGGTGAATAGGAATATTGCTCACCTCACTGCAGGCCTTCACGAATGTGCAGACCCGGGCGATATTCCAGGGGAAGGATTGGCTGCTATTGGTATTGACGGTGGGGCCAAAGATGGTTACCCCGGCAGCCTCCGCCAGTTTTACCTGCTCATGAGGATACAGGCCAGCCAGGGTCTTACCTTCAAACTGCAGGCCGCCATGCATGCCGAGGATGAATTCTCCGGCCATCCCCAGTTCAATGGCAAAATCGGGATGCATTTCCCGGATCTTTTTCACAGCCCTGAAAGCAGCCAGCGCATCGGCATCACCGGAAGCGCCCACAGTATCAAGATTAATGCCATCGGCACCGGCCTCATACATTTTATGGGCGACAGTAACGATGTCTCTTATCGAATGTTCCACTGCCTCTTCCTGGGCCTCCCGGGCGGCGGCAATCTTCCCGGCAGGCAGAAGTTCTGCCCAATTTCCCACAGGCCCGTCAGGCTTGGTATATAGACCCAAATTGGGCATGGCACCGTAAAATACCGGTATGATGGTATTAAGCTGAGCATGATGCATGGCGCAAACCTCGTCATGAATGATGCCTTTGATGGGTTTATAGCTATAATCGATATGGGCCAGTTCCGCAGAATCCATACATAAAATCTTTTCATTGATCAACAACGCAGTGGTTCTGTCGATAGACAGACCGCAGCGCACGGAAACTTTTAAAGTTCCCTCATCATTGGTCATGACAACTTCTTTCCCTGGTTCTACCGTCACAAACTTTGCCGGCATTGTACAAATTTCCAGGAGATGCTCTTGCTCCTCAGCCGTCAGTGGCGGAATTTGACCTCTTTCCGCCGCATCCTGGGTGCCGAGCAGGATTTCTTCCCGGATTTCATCCATTGTCATTTCGGCCCCATAGCCATCTCCATAACGGACAAAATATTTCTTTGCCATAGATACGCCCCCTTCTTCTCTCTATTTTCTAATTTTCCCTTGGTATTACATAAGCCCCCCCTCCTTTCGCAGCTTGCGTCTTTTGCGCAAAGGATATGGATAAGAAAACCACGGGATTTTTTTTATCTACAAAGTAGCTCCATAGCTTTGGCTCATATACGTTCCCGCGTATTTCTCCAGTTTCCACTGGGGAATTTTGCAGATACGGCAGGAATGAAAAAATAATTTATTGCGTAAACAGCGGGCAGCCCGGCTATGCTTCGAATTTTGTATCAGGAATGTTTCATTGCAATGGGTAGTAATTTCTGCGGTGTTGCCGATAATCTTCATACTTTTGATGCCGTGCAGTTTCCCGCTTCTTGAGGGCCAAAGCTTAAGTTTGGCAACAAGTTTAAAAAAGTCGACATTTTTGCGATAATAGCGCTTCTGCTTGGTTGCAGTAAGGGCCATACACCTTCACTCCCGTCATTCATAATCGCCCAAAGTCTTCAGATAACTAAAAAACACATGGTAGCTACCCCAATTTGCAACGGGTCATGCAGTATTCTGGCACTGTGTTTCCCGCGCTGTTCTGGCGGTACCCCTAAAGGAACTCCCGGCGCTGCGATGATTGTGCGCTCGGTAATATGCCGGGGAGGAATAACAGCCTCCGCCGGCGAGGCGTCCACTATAACCTGGTGCCTGCTTAAAGCATAATCCAAATCAGTCTCCACCTTGGCCGGCTGCCCTTGTTTCCTCAGCTCATCAACTAACGCCCGGCTGGCGGTTACATCGATATCGTATACGGAAACCAGTCCTCCCAGTTTTGCGACCAAACCGGCCGCGCCCCGGCCTACCGGCCCGGCGCCAATAACAAGCACAGGCTTTTCCGTCAACCCGCAGCACATTTGGTTTAAGGCCGTTATGTAGCCCCGGCCTGTCGCTGCTCCATTATCGGCTATCGCCCCGGTTCGCAGATTAAAAGCAATAAACTTATGATCATCGGCCGCAAATACCACCTCGGCCCCACCGTGTATAGCTTCGGCAATACCGGCAACATCAGAGTTTTGGGTAATAAACGTATCAAAACCAAGATAATCCAGGATACCGGCCACTGCCGCAGTAAAGCCGCCAATAATTCCCTGGCCGCTGGTAACAGGAATAACAGCGATTTTAAGGCGGGACGCTGAGATATGGTCCAAGTCCCGCTGGGCAGCCCGGGCGGCAATGGCCTTCAGACTGCACCCCGTCTTGCTGATTAACTCAACATCATACTGCGTTAGTCCGGCTACCACTTTACTGATATCGTCTGCTTTCAGCCGTGTCATTGTCCCCCACCCGCTTCTGCTGCACCGGTTTCAACCTCAACCGTGGGATAACGCTCAGAATAATGTTGAAGCCGGCAGGCTTGCTTAATCGCACCCATAATCCGCTCCCGCTTATTCCATGCCGCCCGCATGGTCGCGCCGGTGATGATGAGAGTAGCTACCCACTCGTTTTTGCCTGGTGAATACGTTGTCAGTGCTTCATCTGCTCCGAAAAAATCTGTACACAGGCGAAGCGGCCCGCCGGCGTCAGGCAGAATATGTTCACCCAACACTTCAAGGGTATCGCCCTTTACGTGAATGTGCTCGTAAATGGCGCCTCTTTTCGCTTTGATGCTAAAGTCCTCCCACCGGCTTCCTTGGACAAATGCCTTACCGAGAAGCTCCAGCATATTAATGCCGGTGGCATGATAAACGGCGGTCGGGGTTTGACTGGGAATCCGGGCATCGATTTCCAAAACTTTTAGCTGGCCTGCATGGAGAATGGCTTCTACATCCATAATTCCATTCAGATGCAAAAAGTCAGCCAAATTTAGCGCGATCTGCTCGAAGCTTTCTTGCTGTCTTTTTGTCAGCACCGCCGTACCTAGCACCCGTTTGCAGTCATATTGGGCATCCAGCTGAATCTCGGTAATTTGCAAGGTTTTATATACGCCCTGGTAGCCAATGACTTCAAGCGAATACGAGGGGCCTGACAAATATTCTTCAATCACTGTATCGGCTATAGACCTTTTAACCTGCAAACGCTGGAGCGCCTGAGCATTTTCCACCTTAATCACTCCCGCACTCCCGCTAGCGCCGGAAGGCTTGATAATGATAGGAAAACCACACCGCGGCCAAGGCACAGGCGCGGGGATGGAAAGGCGCCTGAATATTTCATTGGAAATAATTTTTGAGGAAGAAATAGAATATGCGTTCTTGTCAAAAAGCAAAGGTACCTTTGCGTATTTGGCACTTCTGACTAAACAGGTTAACGCTTCTTTGTTTTCTAACGCCGGGATAACCAGGTCGATATTTTTTAGAAACAGTAACCAATCGGCCCGATGAGTGACATCCATGACACAGAAATGATCACCGATTGCCGCAGCCAAGACCTCAGGTTTTTTATCAACAACGAAAACTTCCCAGCCCGCTTTTTTAGCCAGATACGCAGCTTCCACTCCCTGGAGCTTGCCGCCGACGATGGCAACTTTCATTATGAATCCCCCCCCTTCCGGAGCTTTAATGACGTTGTACAGCCCAGCCTGTATACACTTCTTTCGTTACGTTGTTCAGCCGCTGGCAAGGAGCGAGTCTTGCCGAACGGGCTGATACCCATTCCGTATATTCTTCCATACTGGCCCGCACCAGACCACATTGCGCTAATACCGGCAGGATACTGTCAACCGTACGGTTACCGTCATCGATATCCAGTTCCTGATTGGATACGCCGGCCAGACCGGCCTCCGGCGGAATGATCGAGGTTACGACATTGGCGCCGGCGTTAAGGCGGTCAGCTAAGCCATGGATACCGTCCACATCCAAAGATGCGGGGATCAGACGGTCGGGAAAGATTAAGCGCATGATTGCAATCATCAATAATTCTCTCGTCCGCGGCAGCGACGGAACATGCTGCATGGGTGTATCCTTCTGCGGTACAAAGCTCATCACCCGTACCTGATCTGCGCCCAGGCTCCTCATAGCCACCAGGGAATCAATCAAATCCTCATACCTTTCCCCGACCCCGGTCAGTAAGCCCTCCTCAATCAGGAAGCCCATATCCCGGGCTTCCTTTTTTCGTTCCATTCGTTCAGAAAAGCTTTGACCTAGTCTTAGTTTTGCATATAAGCCGGGGTTATGAGTCTCCTGATAGCAGGCATACCACTCGGCACCGGAATCTTTAAATTGCTGTAATACGTCTTCCGGGACGACGCCTGCCGAAATCATAACCGGTATATCTGTACTTTTCTTTATAGCCCGCACCATTGCTATCAGCGGCTCAAAACCGGCGCCATTATTGCTATAATACCGGGGGTCTTCCCCCATCGTTAAATCCAGTAAATGTACTCCGGATTCTACCAGCCGGTAAGCCGTTTCCATGATCTCGGCCTGGCTTTTATGATAACGGCGCAACGCTTGGTTGGACTTACGATATAAGCAGAACGTGCACTCATTGCGACAGTATGTTGAAAAATAAACGAAACCATAGAGAAATACTTTATTCTTAAAGTAGCGATTCCTAAGCATTCTGGCTATAGCAAATACGCTGGAGATTTCATCCGCTGAGGAAATTCTCAATAAATATAAAAGCTCAGCCCTGGTCAGCGGCTCTTCCTCCAAAGCTTTTCCCAGTATCCTGGTCAGGATAGCCGGTTGTTGCAGTGCCATCAATCATCACCTACCTATAGAAATGCATTGGCTTTTTCCAGCTTTGTCAGGACTTAGATATTTAATCGCACTCCGTCCAGGTAACTTAGACTTCTTCCCATACTCTGGACATTTTGCGCCTCCTCTTTAACCATTAACAAGCGTTCCAGCCCAAAACCGATTCCTACCCAGGGGACAGTGATACCCCATTTTTTATCAAGTACATGCGGTCCCATGGCGCTGGAACCTAACTCAATGCCTTTTATCACATCCAAGGTATCGCCATACACGACAGAACTGGTTACTTCCAGCTGATATTCATCAATACCGGCGACAGACATAACCAATGCAGCCATTTCTTCCAGGCGTTGCTGTCTCTCGTTAAGAGGTAACCCCAATTCGGTTATATTGAGCATGGTAAATTCATTGAGATGCAATCCCCCCTGGGATTCCTTGCGATAACAGGTGCCGATTTCAAAAAGGCGGATCGGCGGCTTCCATAAGCGCAGCAAATCTTTCCATAAGGTGTACAGATTCGGCGCCAGCATCGGCCGCAGGCACCGCTTGGCATCAAGCCAAAATACCTGGGAAAATAGCGGATGCTGATCGTCGACAGACATTTTTGCCAAAGAGCCCTTGGATATAATTGTCGGCGTCATGACCTGAACGAATCCCCGCAGATTCAGGGCTTCGATAAGTCGCTGTTCAAGCTTGCTCAACAGCGGCCGCTTACTATTGTTCTGAAATTCCGTTAAGTGCTGCCGTCCCCTAGCCACCAACTGCCTCTCCAGGTCTTGAAACGAAAAATCACGCTCGCTGGCTGATGCAAAACGCTTTTCCTGGCAAACCGGACTGGCATTAAGTTCTTTTAACCGTTGTTTTTGTATGGGTGTCCAGGTAATATCCACCTAGATACCTCCTTGTAAAGTAGTGGCGGGGAGTACGGGAGTTTCACCCGCCTGCGCGAATTTAGAGTCCGCGTGATCTATCCGATCCACCCCCCATAATCTTCACGTTAACTGGTTTGCTTATCAGTTATGCAAAATCGATGCCAAGAGTAAGAGCAAAACAAAGGAGCTGCCTGTGACACGATGGCTGCTCCTTTCTATTCCCAGTAATACTATGGACTTTTCACTTGCAGATATTTTTGATACCGGTTGCCTGTTTTGCGCTTTCCTGCTTGCCAACTCCTGGTAAAAGGTGAAAAAAAATATTACACTGTGAAAAAAACCTTTACATATTTTTCCACCGGTAATCACTAATCCGGACCTTTGCCTGCAAAACTTTTTCCGGCAGGTAGCCGCGCCGGCAGCTATCTCGGTCTAATTCGTAAATAAAACCATTCCTGTTTTACATTGGTATTATTCTTGCAATAAGTTTGCAATGAGAAACCAAATTGCAAATTCACATACCCTTCACCCTCCGGGTGGCAGGAATGCGTGAATGACCTTTGGTTACCTACTATCCATTCCCGGCTGCTATGCTGCCGGTCAGGAGGTGATAAGTAACTAAAACGTTATTGGTATGGCACACAAAATGTAGAGAAGGAGTGGAGAAGATGGCGAGTTTTGAAAGCTTAGCCCAAAGTGTTATTTCCGGGCGGGAAGGTCAGGTTAAAGAACAGGTACAGGCCTTGATTGATTCCGGTACAAATCCCTTGGCTATTATTACTGACGGATTAATTAGCGGAATGAATGTAGTTGGTGCCAGGTTTAAAGCAGGGGATATGTTTGTGCCGGAGGTTTTGCGTGCCGCCAGAGCCATGTCCGCCGGCCTTGCTATAGTTAAGCCCCACATAGCCGACAAAGATATGCCTGCCACAGGAACAGTTGTAATCGGCGCGGTTCAGGGCGACCTTCATGATATCGGTAAAAACCTCGTAGTTATGATGTTGGAAGGCGCCGGCTTTAAGGTTATTGACCTGGGTATCGACATTTCCACCGAGAAGTTTATTGCTGCCGTCAAAGAACACAAAGCAACCATTTTGGCCATGGCGGCACTCTTAACCACCACCATGCCTGTTATGCAACAAGCTATAGAATTACTGACCGAAGAAGGGCTGCGCGACACAGTGAAAGTAATCGTCGGCGGCGCTCCGGTAACGCAAGATTTTGCAGACCAGATTGGCGCTGACGGCTACGCGTCGGATGCAGCCATCGCGGTTGATATATGCAAGGAATGGGTCGCTTAAGATATTATCACAAAAAGGAGTTGCTAGAGCATGAAAAGAAATCTGCCGTCAGGTCATTATAACTGGGTCGGCTGCGGCATTCAGCTTTTTTCTGATTTTGATGTGGAAGCCATCCATTGCAGTACATTGGAAGTGCTGGAGAAAACCGGCATAAATGTAAAAAGCGACAGAGCTATTGATATTTTCGAACAAGCAGGCGCTGATGTCGACCGTGAAAATAAAATTGTGCGGATTCCTGTCTGGATGGTGGAGGAAGCCGTGCGCACCGCTCCCAGAAAAATACTGTTAGCGGGAAGAGACCCTGAAAATGATATCATTGTAGAATATGGGCGGGTCTACGTCACTCCCTTTGGGACAGGCGTAACGGTTATTGACCCTTATACCGGCGAATGCCGGCCGTCAACCAAAAAAGACATTGAGCAGCTTGCCACAATTACCGACTATCTGGATCAAATGGATGTGTGCTGGGATACTGTAATTCCCAGAGATGTCAACCCGCATACGGTTTGCCTGCATTCTTATGAAGCGCATGTAGCCAACACCACTAAGCACATGTTTGTCAGCCCCGAAAATACGGAAACAGCCCAGCTTCTCATTGAAATGGCCGGGAAGGTTGTCGGCGGCAAAGAAAATCTAAAAGCCCGGCCGATCATTACCGGTCTGGGCTGCCCGATAAGCCCTCTGACCTGGCCTGAGTTTCTCAGTGACAGCCTAATTGAGTTTGCCAAAGAGGATCTCCCCTTCCTCGTACTTACCATGGCTATGGCCGGCGGCACCGGGCCTGTTACTCTGGCAGGTACTTTGGTTACGATCAATGCCGAAATATTAACAGGCGTAGTCTTAAGTCAACTGGTTAAAAAAGGAGCTCCCGTAATTTACGGCAGCTCAACCACCAACTTTGATTTGAGAAAAGCAACCGCTACGGTAGGCAGCCCGGAGTTAGGGCTAATTAGTGCCGGTGTGGCCAAAATGGCGCAGTATTATAACCTGCCCAGTTTTGTTGCCGGTGGATAGGCAGACAGCAAAGTGTCTGATTTGCAAACAGGTCTTGAAAAGACTGTAACTTACCTGTTACCGATGCTGGCAGGCGCCAACATCATCTATGGTTCAGGGATGTTAGAGCTTGGCATGACCTTTAGTTACGGACAATATGTTGCCGATAATGAAATTGTCCGTGTACTCAGAAGAACCCTTGAGGGTATTCCGGTTAGTGAAGATACTATGGCTTTGGATGTGGTCAGCAAGGTAGGACCCGGCGGCCACTATCTCTTAGAAGACCATACTTCCGACCGGATGAAAACGGCTCATGTACTTCCCAAATTCATTGACCGTGACAACCGGTCCGAATGGGTCAAAAACGGCAGCGTCACCTTTATTGATTCAGCTACCAAGAAGGCTATCGATATTATCGAAAACCACAAGGCGAAACCGCTGCCCGATACTGTCCTCAAAGAACTCCGCGCCATTGTCGAGCAAGCCGACAAGGTTATGACAGGACATAAATAAGCACAGTTGTTAAAACGTGAACACTATGACCGGTCTTTTCCAGGTCGCCATTAGACGCGAGCAGGGCCTCATACTCTTTGGCGGCACAAGAAAAGAAATCCGGTCAACCAAAAAAACTGACCCTCGGCAACGGGTCAGTTTTTTTATTAAATTTCATAGGTTTTTATTTTATAATGTAAATTCTGCCGGGAAATGTTTAATTCTTTGGCCGTCTTGGATATGTTGCCGGCGTTTCTTAACAAGGCATCCTTAATGAGTCTTCTTTCAATCTCCAGTAAAGTTCCGGAAAAGGTGGTATTGGAAGTTTGCAATTGGGCGTAACCGGTTTTCGGCTTACCGTTGATTCTGTTTTTAAAATGGGGTGGCAAATGCTTAAATTGCAGGAGCGACTCTTCACTCCCCACAAAATGCATTGCGGTTTCAATAGCATTTTCCAGTTCCCGTACATTACCCGGCCAATGGTAGCTTTCCAGCAGTTCAAGTAGTTTATCGGCTATTTCACTTATTACCAGCCCAAATTTACTACTTGCCCGTTTGGCAAAATACCGGGCTAAAAAAGTAACATCTCCCTGCCGCTCTCTCAGTGGCGGAATGTACAGAGTTACTTTGGCTAAGCGATACAGTAAATCAGACCGGAGGATCTCGTCATTATCTAGAGAAAAAGGATCGGCGTTGGCAGCACTTATAATCCGGCAGTTTACCGGTGTTTCTTTTTTCCCGCCTATTCTTCTAATCACCCGGTCCTGCAGCACTCGCAACAGTTTGGCCTGGAGAAAAAATGGCATCGAGTTTATCTCATCTAAAAATATCGTACCGCCCTCGGCTTGCTCAAACAGGCCCGGCATATCAACAGCACCGGTAAAGGCGCCTCTCACGGTTCCGAATAGCACACTTTCCAGCAACGTATCAGGAATCGCCGCACAGTTAATCGGCACAAAAGGTCCCTCGGCAAAGGTACTGGCATTATGGATGCCTTGGGCAAAAAGCTCTTTTCCTGTTCCCGTCTCGCCAATAAGCATCACAGGAGAGTTATAGCGCGCGAATTTTCGGGCTGTCAAAATAGCTTCGGTTATAGCATTACTTTCGCCGACGATATCACTAAGACAAAAGTTTGCGCCCGTGGTTTTCGGGTCTTCCTGATTTGTTATCCACTTGTGAATTTCCAGCGTTTTAGCGATGTATTCACCCATAGTCTCCATATTGCGGCCGATTACATACATCCCGGCTATCGCATCTTTATAAAAAAACGGGTACGCATTAAAAACTATATAGGTTTTTCTCCCGTCTCTGAGCAGGTACTGGTATTGCTGGTCAAATAGCGGCTCACCGGTATCTAATACTTTTTCGCATACATTTTCAGAGAAATCGGGGCAATGATTAAAGGTCTCCTTTTGTGTTCTACCAACTACGTCCTTCCTATCTAACTTTTCTATTTTTTCAGCCACTGGATTATACAAAACGATGTTATCTTTTTCATCAATAGCCAAGACATATTCATGAATTTTGTCAATAATATTCCTCAATAATTGATTCTCGCGTTCTAATTCTTCTAACCGGACAACATCTTTCTTCTCCATGGTTAGCCTCCGACATTAATTGTCTTTTGAATTTCCCAAATGAATCAATATATGTAAATTTCTCCCTTGATTTAATATATTCCTCCAAGTCGCAAACTTTTTTATGATGTATACTTATACTATGGACAATCCGATACGCCTGGATTACCAGGCGATACCGCCTCTATCCAGCTAAAATGGAAAAAGAGCCGGTCGAGGTGATAAAACCACTCCGACCGGCTTGCTGCTACTTCACCACATGGAACTTATTTATCTCCATACGGCCTAAATTCCTTACAATTTTCCGGTTTGTTTAACTTGCAGGTATGGCCTGCTATCTCATTCTCAAGCATGTATTGATAAAGCTTCCAGCACTTGCAATTATCACTTTGGGGACATTGCTCACCATTGCCGCAAGCCATAAAATTTTCTTCCCCATCGGTTTGATGATTTATAATTTTTTCAGCCAATATCTTAAATTCTCTTTTTCGCCGATACTCTTTTTTCCATTCCAGTTCATTCCAGTTCAGCCCCGCCAACGGGTAGGTTATATGTCTGCCTTCTTGATCCCACTGGTCAATCAGCGCTCCGGCTTCTTCATATGTCGGCTGTTTCATATCCGGAAAGGCTGCCTTGAACTTACTCCTGTATTTTTCTATCTTCCAATCTCGCGGCTCCGGGTCTTTGGGCATAAATACATTTTCCTGCAATACCACTATTCTATCATTCAATACTGTAAATTTACCGATGGTCTTGTTTGTATGAAAATGACCAAAAAACCAGTGCTTAAACCTGATGCTTTTCTTAAAATAATTCAGCATTTCACTGGTAGAATCATTGATTTTGTCACCAAAAAAACTATTAAGCTGACCGATTATATCCCGGGGAGCAGTATGGGTTATTACATAGTCCACAGTCATATCATGCTTTTCCAGGTTTTTGATGCCTTCTTCAAATTCGCACCGGCTAGGTATTTCCTCTCTCCACCACGAGATAAATTCCTTCCTGAATTGTTTATCTACTGATTCGGCACCGCCAAATGTGAATATTTTTTTCCCTTCAATTGTAAACACCTGTCCCCGCATTAAATGAATTACAGATGGCCTTATTTGATGTATCTTGCCACCGTTCCAGTCCATAATAGGGAATTGATACAGAAGATCAAAGTTTTCGTGGTTGCCGTCTACAAAAAGGGTGGTAAAATTCCTGCTTTCCAACCAATCCAAAAGCCATTCATCCTGTTTGCCGCCTGACCAAATACAGCCAAAGTCACCGGCAATTATGACATAATCATTCTTCGTTAATTCCCTTTGCACCGGGAAGTTTTTTGTACTTAATTTGGCCTTATCGATTTCTCCATGCAAATCCCCGGTTATATAAATCATTGTAAATTCTCCCCGTTCAGGTTTAAGTAGAACATTCTTCGAGTCAAACCGTTACTACGCTCTCATCTATTATAGCAAAATTAACAACTTTATCATATATTTCCGCTATTATGTGGACAAAGCCGGGAATTACCCCTGAGACCGGCGCTATTCATACAGCAAAGATTTAGACCGTCCGGCTAAAGAACCGGAAATGATGGCCAGACTTCTCATCTTGCAGTATCTATACAATTTTTCGGATGTCCGTGTTATCGAAGAAACTGGCCGTCAAAAAAATGTCCGAACGGGTCATTTCAGTGGTTTCGGAACGTCCCCTTGTGCGTATACGTTGGTGCTCATCACTCATTTCCGCCAGTAGTATAATTAGCATAAGTAGTCACCTGAGCTATTGACTTAAACTGGTAATGCTTTTACAATATTGCTAGTATGTTAACAATTGAGCTTGGGGAGGCTGACAGAGATCACGCACAATGATATTTCGGATAGTTATTTTTCGGTACGTACGCTGATTGAACTGACAGTATTCCAGGATAATTTAGATGATGTTTTGGAGATGCACTTTTCACGGTACGGTTTGTCCAGGGCTAAGTTTAGTGCTTTAATTCAGTTATACATGACAGGAGGACAAGGCCTGACACAATCAGAATTAGGTAAAAAGCTGCTGGTTTCCCGCGCCAATATCACCAGACTGATTGATCGGTTAGAAAAAGAAGACCTGGTGGTTCGCAAGGCTGATCCTGTCGACAAAAGGGCTTTTCAACTGTATCTTACAGACCGGGCCACTATTCTCATGCATGCTTTCGTTCCCGTTCATAACCAGTATATACATAAGCTCATGTCTACACTTAATACAGATGAAAAAAAACTGCTGATTTCTTTGTTGGACAAGTTGAAAAAAGGGTTGGAAGAAGTGTGAGCTTTAGGTGAATAAATATAAATGTATAAAAGCAGGGGCAAAATTGTCCCTGCTTTTATACATTAGTTAGGCCGATAGTTGATCGACGTTGCTTTTAAAAAGTATCGGATTTTGTTAATCAGCGATATTCATTTTGCCTAGTGTATCTTCTCCCCAAAGTTTGATCAGAATCTTACCATTTTCTCTAAACCCATGGGCAAGTTCACAGTGTCTTAATATGGCAAAGTTTCTTTCCAACTGTAGCTTAGTCAAACTGAGTTTATTCATAATTTGTTCAGCAGTAACCGGACCTTCGGCCTTAATGTAATCGTATATGCTTTTTTGCAGTTCGGTCAACCCATCGGTGCCTTCCTGCCCAGCCATCTTACGGGATAATTTGGCACTGTGCACAGCGGCAACGTCACAGGTACGTGGGGGCTCCAGCCTTTCAAGATAGCAATCCTCACAAAGCAGTTGGTTCCGATGCAAGCATTGTTCTCCCTCAGGGATTTCATTATTACATTTTGTACAGAGCATAATTAGCCTTCCTTTCATACTGTAGTCTGTTGTTATTCATTTGTTACTATAAATTGTTTTTCTTTTGGAGGTGAGCTCATTGTTGTAAAATGTTAATATGCTAACAAATAAATGTTAATATATTAACATTTATTTGTCAATTACTTCTTGGCAATTTATTGAGGAGTTTTTGATCCCGGATTACCGGGCGATATCAAAAAAACCTAGATATAGCCCTGGTACAATCATCACGAAGTCTTTTAATCGCGGGTTATTAACTAAGTCTTCCGCATCATACCTTTATGCACTATCCTAAATAGTTTGATCACTGAGTTTGTAAGCACTACGCCCCATGGAAGTAATGCAATTAATTCTATGCTGATCCCCATCATAGAATTTAAAGTATTAAATAAAGAGAAGACTTTGCCGCGGCAAGGCCTTCTCTTTTTATCCCAATGACTTAGATTCAGATGGGGTTAAAATCCCATCTGAATCAAGTCTCATTTATTAATCTGCTGTTACAGCAAGTCGTCTTTGGCCAATTTTCCGGCCATTTCTTGTGTACCTAAAATCCAGACCAAATCATTTTCCTGAAGGTGCATATTAATATCCGGAGCCAGAATGGGGTAAAGATTTCGTTCTAAGCCAAGCAGAAACCCGCCCCACTCGCTTTTTATCTTAGAGTCTTTAATCGCCACACCTGACAAGTCTGACTCCTTTTCAACAGTTACGGCATAGCAGAACAGCTGGTCATCTTCAGCATAGGCTTCCTGATTTTTGATAAACTCCCGCAAGGTCGCATACATGCCGTCTGCTTTTTTATCTAATTCAACCTGCGTTAAAATAGCAAAAGAGTCAAGCATTCTATCGCTGCCAGCAACAAAAACGATATCGTTTGCCCGGATATGTTCCGACCCTTCCGGAATATTAATATGTTTGCCACCCCGAATAATTTTAATAACCTTCAGCTTTGAATGTTCGGTTCCCGGCAAATTGGCTAATGTTTGATCTAAGACGGCAACTTGGTCGCTGCACCGGAACTTACTGACGTAAATCCGCTCATCCAGCCAGCTGTGGCCAATATCTTTCCCTTTTCTTGCCTCTAATTTTCTTTCATTAAAGTTAGCCAAAAAACGCGCTTCTATTTTTAAGTACGGATTAATAAGCCAGTCGGAGCGGGCGATAAGAAATACCAGCCCGACAGCTATTGCCAATATATATGGCGTAGACAACTCAAGCATAATGGAAATGGGAAGCATAACCAAAAAGAGTAACGTCCCCTTCCTTAATAAAAGCAGCATGATCAAAGGCAAATGGTTTGTTGCACTCTTAAACCACAACGGGATAAAATATTCATTCTTTCTGAACAAACATTGTTTAAGAAATGGCGCCATCAGTATCAATGTAACCAGCGTCGCCAATATGTCCGCAAGTTTAGGAGGCAGATGCGCCGCTAAAAATGGTTCCAGCAATGAAGTCCCCGCCAAAATGATTCCCAGCATAATAACACTGTAAAGTATCAAACGGGAAAAATACTTTTTAAAGAAAGCAACCCAGTCGCCGTCTTTTTCGGTTTCAGACTGATCTTCTGAGGTATGTCTGTTTAGATATTTAGAAACTTTATTGGGAAGATATTTATCTAAATAGTAGTAGCTCCCCTCGGCCGCCTTGATAACAAACGGCGTGGTGAATGTCGTAATAACCGAAACTGCAACAACAATCGAATAGATATAATCACTGATTACTCCCAGCGATATGCCTAACGAAGCGATAATAAACGAAAACTCCCCAATTTGTGCGAGTGAAAAACCGCATAATATCGCCGTTTTTAACGGTTGCCCCGAAAGCAGTACGCCTAATGACGAGAGCGCCGCCTTACCGAAAATCGTGGCGATTGTAATAAGCACTATTGGCCCTGCGTACTTTACGATGAGCGCCGGGTCGACCATCATACCGACCGAAATAAAAAATACGGCGCCAAATAAATCTCGTATCGGTTTATTAATATGCTCGATTTTTTCAGCATGAATAGTGCCTGCCAGTAATGAACCGGCCAAAAAAGATCCCAGCGCCGAAGAAAAGCCCAGATGATGGGCTAAAAAAACCATGCCAAAACAAATGCCCAGCGACACAATTAACAATGTTTCGTCATTCATCAGGTTTTGCACATCTTTGAGTATCGTGGGTAAAAGATATATCCCTAAAATCAGCCAGAGAGCCAGGTAAAAAATCATTTTCAGCAAATGCACGGCCAGCTCGCCGCCGGAAATTCCCTGACTGACAGCAATAGTCGACAACATGACCATCATAAAAATGCCGGCAATATCTTCAACAATTAGTGTGCCAAATACCAGTTCAGTAAATTTCTTCCCTTTTAAGCCCAAATCCTCAAAGGCTTTGATAATAATAGTTGTTGACGACATCGACAGCATGCCGCCGAGAAATACACTGTTCATAACACTCCAGCCCATCAACTGGCCACAGACAAAACCAACCGCCAACATGGAAACAACTTCGGTAATTGCCGTAATAATTGCCGTACCACCGACAGAAGCTAGTTTATGTAAATTAAACTCCAGCCCCAATGAGAACATCAGGATAATAATGCCGATTTCACTCCAGGTACTAATACTTACTGTATCGGTAACTGCCGGAACCAGTGTAAAATAAGGGCCAACCATAAAACCGGTAATAATATACCCTAAAACCAAAGGCTGCCGGAACCGCTTAAAGATCAGCGTCATAATCCCAGCTACCAGCAGCATGAGAGCTAAATCGGAAATAAGCTCAGGTATGTGCATAAACATACTCCTTTCAAAAATAGTAACAACTCGTTAAGCCAGTATATTCATCTCGGCATATTGCCTGGTAAAAATCCCCTCAACTGTATGTGTTCCGAATAAATAGTATGACGTATTCGGCTTCTTCATACACGGAAAAGAAAATTTTTCCCAAACATAACCAAGGACGATGTCAGGGGGGACAACTCTTCTGATTCAGTCATTTCCTACCTCCACTATAAGTATACAGCATCAGTATATAATTTTCCTAAACTTTATTTCCATATTTTTTCAAAATCGGGGTAGCAACAACGCCGCCCCTCCTGACACCCAGAAAGTAATGTCAATTATACTACTATTTACCACTAGACATCAATCCCTTTATAGTAGTAAATAAGGCGGTTTATTATGTGATAACTGCTCTGGAAAAGCCGAATTGAACTACTTATGCTATATTTCTCTCAGACAAACACGAAGGGACGGATCCTGCGTGTTTTTTTACTTTGAGGACAATAGTGACTGTTTTACCTTTTGACCGGACAAAATTTAAACATTTACAAAATGGTAATGCTATGATATTTTAATATTAGGTCCTAAGATTTGGTACTATTAAAGGTGAATTTTTTATTCTCAATTTACATTGTCCTAAATCTTGGCCAGAAAAACCGGATGACACGCGGCAGCAATCATCATAGGAAAAACTGTTTTGTCACGACAAAAAAAGGAGAATATCATGGAACCAACCAATAATGCAACAACACTACCAGCTAATACTAACAAAAAACCGTTTTACAAATCCCTCCACTTTCAGGTTTTCCTAGCCATCTTCTTAGGCATAACCTTAGGCCATTTTGCTCCCGACACCGGAGCTGCAATGAAACCGTTAGGGGATGCCTTCATTAAGCTGATCAAAATGATTATTGGGCCAATTATATTCTGCACCATCGTATCCGGAATCGCCGGTATGGATGATATGAAGAAGGTTGGCAGAGTAGGAACGAAAGCTTTAATATATTTTGAAGTTGTAACGACATTTGCGTTGATCATGGGTTTAGTAGCTGTAAGCTTATTAAAACCTGGGGCAGGCATGAATGTAAATGTATCAGCGTTAGACACCAAAGATATTGCTGCCTATACAACTGCAGCCAAATCTCAGAGTACAGTGGACTTTTTTATGAATATTATTCCCAACACGGTAATAGACGCGTTTGCCAAAGGGGATATACTTCAGATTTTGCTGTTCTCGGTAATGTTCGGGGGAGCCTTGTCTGCCATGGGGAAAGCAGGCAAGACTATATATGGAATTATTGTCGAGATAACCCAGGCCCTCTTTAAGATGGTGGACATGATTATGAAGGCAGCGCCGATTGGCGTTTTTGGCGCTATGGCATTCACAATAGGTAAGTACGGCATAGCCTCCCTTGGTCCGCTGGGCAAGCTATTAATTGTGTTCTATCTAACCTGTTTGGCATTCGTTTTTTTGGTTATTGGACCTATTGCTAAATGGACCGGATTCAGTATTATAAAGTTTTGCTCTTATATTAAAGAAGAATTGCTCATCGTACTTGGTACATCCTCTTCCGAAAGTGTGCTGCCGCGCATGATGGAAAAGCTGGAGAAGCTCGGCTGTTCAAAACCGGTTGTCGGCCTTGTCATTCCGACAGGTTACTCATTCAACTTAGACGGCACTTCCATCTATTTGACAATGGCTGCCATCTTCCTGGCGCAGGCCACAAATACGGATCTTACCCTAATACAGGAAGTAACAATACTGGCTGTGCTGCTTTTAACCTCCAAGGGAGCTTCCGGTGTTACCGGCAGCGGCTTTATCGTTCTGGCTGCCACCCTATCGATTATACCAGGGATTCCGGTAGCAGCTCTCGCCGTTATATTCGGCATCGATCGTTTCATGTCAATGGGTAGAGCATTAACCAATCTAGTCGGTAACGGTGTTGCAACAATTGTTGTTTCCAAGTGGGAAAATGAACTGGATTTCGCAAAACTCAAACAAGAGTTAGAACGTGGAAGTGACAAAAATGGATCGCAAACCAATGATATGAACAAATAGGGGGTTTCCGTCTGGAAGTCTTTCTCATGGAACACAAAGACACGTAAATTTGACAAACGTCATTACGTGTCTTTTCTTATCTCATCTATTCACGCAAGATTTTGGAACACGCAGGGACGGTTATTGTCTTCCTGCTATTCCACCTTCCTGCCTGGGCAGGTTTCTTCTGGAATAAGTCGAATTAGTATAGGATTAGCACGAGGATATGGAATGGAGAAATGGAATAAAATAGCTGATGGACACAAATGGAAGTGTTAGTTGCTGCCATATACTCAAGTACTGGGAAAACAAAGGGATATCAGCAAGGCAATCAAAAAATACAGATGGGAGGAACTTTATCATGGAATTAACACCAGCATCAGAAATCCAGTGTAGAACCCGTAACTTTCAGCAGAAGCTTGTTGAACAAGCAGTCGATGGGGCCGTTGTTTTACTGCAAAGTGATATTTTCTACTTTACCGGGACAGTACAAAACTCCTACTTGTTTATACCTGCCAGCGGCGAGCCGGTGCTTATGGTGAAAAAAAGCATAACACGCGGTCAGCAGGAGTCTCCGTTAAAAAATATTGTTGCAATTAAGAACCCTAAGCAAATCCCGGAAATTTTGGCGGCCTACGGGTATAACGGTTTTAGCAAAATTGGGCTGGAATTAGATGTACTACCCTTTAATATTTATAAGTCTTATGAAAAGATTTTTCCGAATACTGAATTTGTCGACTGTTCTCCTGCTATCAAAGAAACCCGTGCGATAAAGTCATCCTATGAAATTGATCTACTGCGCGGTGCATTAGCGGTCAGTGATCAAGCGTTTTTAGCAGTACCTTCCTTTTTACGGGAGGGAATGTCAGAACTTGAATTAGCTGCCTTATTTGAGGCTGAGATGCGCAAACGCGGCTTTGCCGGCCCTTGCAAGATGCGAGCCTTCAATCAAGATTTTTACTTGGGTAATATATGTACCGGCGGCAGCGGCTTTTATCCCAACTATTTCGATGGACCGGTTGGTGGGCAGGGAGCCAGTGTAGCCCAGCCGCAAGGAGCCGGCTGGAAAAAGATAAACCGCAATGAGGTTATTTATATAGACTATACTTGTATCGTAAGGGGATATACAGGTGACCAAACCCGGATATTCTGCATTGGCGAGCTTCCGGCTAAGCTGGTTAAAGCCTTTGATGATGCGGTACTCATTGAAACAGAAATAGTAAAAAGCATTAAGCCGGGAACTTTAGCCGAGGAACCCTATCTGCTGGCACTCAAGCTGGCAGCAGAGCTGGGGTATCAGGATAATTTCATGGGATATAAGCAGGACCAGGTCAAATTTATTGGCCATGGTATCGGCCTGGAATTGGATGAATGGCCAATTTTAGCCAATGGAATGAAGACGCCGATAATGCCGGGAATGACTTTTGCGCTTGAACCAAAGTTCGTTTTCCCCGAAGGGGCTATTGGTACGGAAAATAGTTTTGTTATGACAGAAACCGGACCTCAACGTTTAAACACAGCTCCCGAAGTTATCACGCACATTACCTGCTAGCGTAAAGTGGGAGAATACTCGACTCTTAATTAAATAGTTAGGAAGTGTTTGTTATGGGAGAATGTACTTGTACTATCTCGATGATGGCAGATCACAATGCAATATGTAAAACCTGTTCAGAAAAGCAAGGTAAAGCCGTTCATATAGGCGCTCAAAGTTATCAGCAGGAAACAAAACCGCAAGTGGAACAATGTACCTGTGATACACGGATGATGGCAGACCATAATGCAATATGTAAAGCCTGCTGCATTTTATAAGCATAAGTTTGCCAGGAGTTTTTAGTATTGATTATTGCGTATTCTACAGTCAAATAATGACAGCCCGCCAAGCTACTGGCGGGCTGTCATTATGTTGGTGGAGGCGATCCGCCGGAAGCAAGGGGAAGCAAGGGGAAGCAAGGGGAAGCAGGAAGCAGGGGGGACGTTCATTTTGCTTCGGAAGAACATCATTAGAGTCATTCTTGATTTCTCGAACACACACGTTACGGAATAACACAGTCTGCCATTTCTCTAGATCTTGGTTACTCGCACATCTTTGCATATTCTCCATTTTAAATTTATCTTATCACAATTTGATAGAGGGGCGCAAAGTGACTGTCCCTTTGCGCCCCTCAAAATTCGCCGCAGACCCAAATACGCCCTTATACTATTCACAGAAATATATGTACTCTTTTTCTGTTACTACGAATATTTCCTTATAACCCGCCCAACTCTCATTGTTATAAAGTTCAACTGCTTTAATAACCTCCTTCAATAATCTTAAAGAATCTCTTTAATTCTCAGTTTTACATAGCATTTCACATATTTAAGACTCGTCTTTAT
>NZ_BMBX01000009.1:0-149207 GCF_014634905.1 Sporomusa sp. GT1
ATTTATGGAGCCTTTTGTGGCTCATAAAATTTGAAATTGATGTTAGATGTAAAACATCTAACTAAGCGATCACAGCGGAATCACAGATTCCGTGTGCCTGCTTATATTTAAAGTGCTCATTGAGCACCGCACATCTGGCATTTTATGATGCATTACTTACATTGTTCAGTTTTCAGGGAACATTACATTTTACCCAAAACAATTTGCCAACACTGCATCGCAGCGACAGCTTTTTACATATTAGCACAATGTATTCACCGTGTCAATACATGCTTTTAGGTAATTCTTGTCGTTGCCTTATGCAGTCGACTTTTATATATTAGCATGCACATTTCTGCGTGTCAATACTCTATTTTGCTATTTTAAGTCGATTACTGACTTGGTGAAGACAACTTGTTTATATTAGCACCTCTCTAGTGTTATGTCAATACTAGTAATCCAGCAAGCCCAAATCCCACGGTGTTCTTGACGCGATAGTTTCCGACCAGCTTTGTTGGTCCACGGGAGCATAAGGGTAACATCGGTTTCTGCTGTCGCGATCACTCAGCACAAACCGTGTTTACTTTATCGTCGCCTTACCTATGTCTGATAGGCGCAGCTTCTCCGTCCTGCTGGACGAAAAATCTCGCACAATTCATCCTATAGCTTTAGACTTGGCAGACTATTAGGTTGCAATAGCGAAGAAGAATCCGGAAAGCCATGCTTTCTGCCAGGCAAAAAAAGAAACATCGTATAAACGATGTTTAGCAATAGCATTTAATATATTCGTTTGTTAAGTTATCCAGTTTTTGATACATTTCATTAATTGTACCTGCGGTGAAGTTAAGTTCTTTCAGATCATTACTTTGAAGCAGAGACGAAAGTTTATCTATCTGCTCTAACAATTGAAGCTTTTTCATTATTACTACTACACTCTCCCTTAATTTTTAAATGCAGTATAATATTAACAACTCTAGTTATCTTTGTAAATAGCTTTATTAAAACACAGAAGAGTAAGTTTTATCAGAATTATGTTTACAATTTTTAGAGTTGAAGTATTAGAGACTATATATGTGCGCTTTAGATCATCTGACAAACTTTTTTACTGCCGAACCGTTTAAATAGCTGCATTTTTTGCCTTGCCACGTATCTCGCTCCACCAATTGACCTTCGATCGCTTCCCGTATCTTCCACCAGCCTGTCTGCCAGTTGGTAAATAATGTGTTGGTCTCAGGCGCACGGCCAATTAGACGTTGAATAACAATATCGGGGTGAAGATATTCCAGAAAGGTGACCACCCTCTCCACATATTCTTCTTTACTAATGAGCGTAATCTCACCTTTCTGATACCAGTCAGCCATTACTGTATTCTTTACAATATAAAGAGCATGCAGTTTGACCTGATCAACTTCCAGTGCCGAAACGATTTTCGCACTTTCTATCACATCTGCCATGCCATCCCAGGGAAGGTTTACGATAAGATGTGTACATACATCCATCGACCAGTGTTTAATTCTCCGGGTGGCATCAATAAATTCTGCCAGCGTGTGGCCACGGTTAATCTTCTCTAAGGTATGATAGTTGACCGTCTGCAGCCCCAGTTCAATACAGATATCAACACCATATTCGTCTTTTATAGCAGCCAGCATCTCCAGATAATTATCATTAATACAATCAGGTCTGGTGGCTAACGCGATGGCCACAATATCTTCCTTGCAGGCTTCGATGACATGATGTTTTAACTGTTCAACAGGCAAATAGGTGTTGCTGAAATTTTGAAAGTAAGGAATAAATTTCTTAGCTTTATATTTGGGTGCAATATGCGCCTTGTTGGCTGCTAACTGATCACTAACAGTCAACGAAGCCGGCAAATTTTCATAGCCTGCGCCAATTTCGCCGCAAAACACACAGCCATTATGGCCGCATTGACCGTCCCGGTTAGGGCAGGTTACCGGCAAGCTAACCGGTAGTTTGTATACCTTCTCGCCATACCGCTCACGCAGGTGTTCGGAATAGGCGTTGTATCTAACTCCAGAAGTCGTCATAATTAATCACCTGATAAGATGGTTTCGCATTCTGATAAGAGAACAGCACCGCTGTTTCCCGCCAGGTCAAGTCTTCATTCCCCCGTAAATAAGCAGGAATATCCACAGTAAATACTTCAATATGGTATTGCTTTTTAATATCCCGCCATGTCGTAAACTCATAATCTGGTAAATAGCGGCGGACACATTCGGTATCGCGCCAAAAGGCGGTCTTAGCCTCCGCCCATTTATCAGCCGCTGCCTGATTTATCTGGTTCCAAGGTAAAAATTCCGGACGGACTGTCCCCTGTTCCTGCATTAGCGCGTCAAATTTCAAAAACTCACGGTATTCATGCTGCACCTGCGGATAAACCTCTGCACAAAAATCAGCCATGTGCTTATATATAGTCTTGGCACTGTGCGCAACAAGATGATACCCCTGCTGTTCCCACCGACAAGCTAATCTATCGTAAAAATCGAAAGCCCCTTTGCCGCTAAGTGCAATAAGCCAGGGCAGACTATACCGGAAACGTCCGGTATTGTACACCTGTTCAAAGACTTCTTCTAAAATCTTAAGTTTTCTGATCTGGCTATAATCCAGATATTTGTTTGCCAATACTTCGTAGGGTGCTCTATCCATGTAAACATACCCATGGTCGACCGCAGTACGCCTAATACCAGAACCCTTAAGCAATTTAAGAAAGCCGATCTGCAGCATTGCCGGCTGCAGTTGGTAAACATCATTGAAGGATTTGGCAAATTCGCTTATAGTCTCATGCGGCAGCCCGACAATTAAGTCAAGATGCAGATGAATATTGCCATAGTCTCTGACCTGACTGACATTGTCAACAATCTGTGACCAGTTGTTATGTCGCTTTATTACCGCCAACGTCTGTTCATTGGTTGATTGAATGCCAATTTCAAACTGGAACCTGCCGGGTGGAACATCGCGCAAAAACGCCAATACCTCTTGGTCCCAAATATCGGCTGCAATCTCAAAATGAAAATTAGTCCGGCAAGTTTGTGCTGCCAGAAACTTCATTATTGGAAAATAATGCTCTTTGCGGGCATTAAATGTGCGGTCAACAAACTTAACCTGTTTAACATCATGCTCAATAAAAAAGGAAAGGTCGCTGATTATCCGCTCCTGACTCAAAAACCGTACCCCGGAAGTGGCGCTTGACAGGCAATATTGACAAGAAAACGGACAGCCGCGTGAACTTTCATAGTACAGAATTTTATCTTTTAGCAGCACCATATCTTCATGATGATAGGGAAAAGGAATGTCATCAAGATTGCCGACTACCTGTGGCTGACAGTTGGCTGCCATCAGAGTGCTCCGGCAAGCTACCCCGGGAATATTCTGAGCAGGCTCACCTTGAGCCAGCGCTTTTAACAAAGCAGTCAGCGTTTGTTCGCCTTCACCAAGAACAATGTAGTCAATGGCCTCATTGCTGTGCAAAATATCTTCCGGTTGATAAGTGACCTCCGGACCACCCAGCACAATAACAGCATTAGGCTGTACTTTTTTAATTAAATTTGCCAACTCCAAACTGGCCTCAATATTCCAAATATAACAAGCCAGGCCAATAATATCAGCCTGACAAGCGTACATATCGCTCAGCACTGTGAGCAGCCCATTATTTACGGTATATTCACGAACAGTTATATCCTGTCCGGACTGCTTACAAAAAGCAGTCAAATATCTCAGTGCTAAAGATGAATGGATGTATTTTGCATTTAATGTTGATAACAAAACCTTCATGGCATTTCTCCGTTCCATAATCTCCCTGCAAGTATAGTAGTTTCCCTGTTCCTTGTCAAATCCCTGTCTGGGCCAAGACACCACCAAAACCGGCTTTGCATAAGATAGAATAAGGATGTTCTTCGCTACCGCTCAGAACTAAGCGATTCACTCATATCTAAGCTCGCAACAATATGGTTCCTGCTTAAAGGTAAACGTGAGGATGGTGAAACTATGCGAATAATGATTGATGGGCGCTATTTGCCTGGCAACGCCCGTGTCAACCGTGATTTATTAATAACCCTGCGTAATATGGCCCAAATGCTCAAATGGGGAATTCGTTATGACGCGCAACGCGAATTGGTTCTTATCAATTCCAAAGACTCCTCTATGCCGCCTCTGCCACTTGAAAATCCGGCCGATGAAAGAACGGAAGATGAGAACGCCCGCCTTGCCGGTAAGGTGATTTGCCTTGATCCCGGTCACGGCGGCAGCGATCCCGGGGCTGTAGGCCCAACAGGTACCCGGGAAAAAGACAATACCCTGGCTATCGCCTTACTGCTTAAAGAAAAACTGGAAAAAAACGGCGCTACCATCGTCATGACAAGAGATACTGATACCGATGTAACCTACACTGACGCAACATCCAAGGAGGAACTGGGGGCAAGAGTTGAAGCTGCCCGGCAGGCGGAAGCCGATATGTTTGTTAGTATCCATAATGACTCCTTTACCAGCACTACCGCCGCAGGCACTACCACTTTCCATTATGGTGGCAAGGATTCGATAAAACTGGCCAATCTGGTGCAACGCAGTTTAGTTGAAAATCTCGGTACGAAAAACCGTGGCGCACGTTTTGCCAGCTTCTATGTCTTGCGTTACACAAACATGCCGTCAATCCTTGTGGAGGTAGCTTTTATTTCCAATCCGGTTGAAGAAATGTTGTTATCCAGCGTGGATGGGCGCGAAAATGCCGCCGAGAGTATCTGTGACGGTATTTTAAAATACTATAAAGTATAACACAGATGAAAAAAATAAAGAAAACACGGCTTGCGCCGAGCCTTTGGCGAAGGCGGAAGCCGATGGGGACAAAAAAAATTTCGTTGAGAGCATGCTAAACCAGGAAATGCCACATAATAGCCCTAATATATATATTATACGTTACCGAATATGAATCGAGAGGAAGTGCTCTTATGCCGCAAACGTCCACATCACTGCCATCCCGTGAACAGCTACAGGCTGAGTATAAGTGGCAGGTAGAAAATATCTATGCCAATGAACAGCTTTGGCAAGCCGATTTCGATAAGGTTAAAAACGCCCTGCCCGGCATTACCGAATATAAAGGAACTCTATCCCAAACACCGACAAAGCTTGCAGCCTGCCTAAAGCTGCGGGATGAAATCAATATTCTGGCCGGCAAATTGTTCGCTTATGCCCGTTTACACCGGGATGAAAACTCAGCCAATGCCAAATACCAGGCCCTTGTCGGCAAAACTGAAGGGCTTCTGGCAGAAACAAGTGCCGCCACTGCTTTTATCGAACCCGAAATTCTTGCGATATCTGATGACATGCTAGCTGCTTTCCGGCGTGAGCAATCACTGGCTGAATACAGTTTTTATTTTGACAACCTGATTCGTCAAAAGCAGCATGTCTTGTCCCCTGCCGAAGAAGAAATTTTATCCCGGTCAGCCGAAGCCACTCAGGCTTCAGAAAATATTTTTAATATGCTGGCCCATGCTGATATGAAATTTCCGGACATTACCGGGGAAGACGGACAAAAAATAACACTTAGCGAAGGGCGTTACCGTTCACTGATCATGTCAGCTGACCGGCGCGTTCGCCAGGAAGCCTTTAGCGGCCTGTTCGGTTCTTATAATACCTTCCGTAATACGTTTGCCGCTACATTGGCAGGGAATGTTAAGAAAAACATCTTTTATTCCCGTACCCGCAAGTATAATTCGACCCTGGAGTCCGCCTTATCGGAAAGCAATATTCCGGTGAATGTCTATGACAACCTGCTGGCTACAGTCAATAACAATTTGGCGCCACTGCACCGCTATATTGCACTCAAGAAAAAAGCTTTGCAACTTGACGAAATCCATATGTATGACCTGTATACGCCTTTAGCACAAACAGTAAAATTCAACATCCCTTATGCCGAAGGATTAAAACTGGTACGCGAAGGCCTCGCACCACTCGGTACTGAGTATGCCGATATCCTCAACAAAGGTTTAACCTCCGGCTGGATTGATGTTTATGAAAATAAAGGCAAACAAACCGGAGCTTACTGCTGGGGTGTCTATGGGGTCCACCCCTTTGTCCTCTTAAACTATAACGACCGTCTGGAAGATGTCAGCACCCTGGCACATGAAATGGGGCACGCCATTCACAGCTATTACAGCCAGGCCGCTCAGCCTTATGCCACTTCCCAATATACCATCTTTACAGCAGAAGTGGCTTCTACCACCAACGAAATCCTGTTAAATGATTTCCTCTTAAAAGCAACAACCGACAAACAAAAGAAACTCTATTTAATTAATCAATACCTTGAAATGGTACGGGCTACCGTTTATCGTCAAACCATGTTTGCCGAATTTGAGAAAAGCATCTATGATAAAGCCGAAGAGGGTGAAACACTTACAGCCGATTTACTTGATGCACTGTGGCATGCGCTTAACACCAAGTACTATGGTCCCGGCATGGTAGTGGATAGTGAAATAGATGTTGAATGGGCCAGAATCCCTCATTTCTACTGGAATTTCTATGTGTACCAATATGTCACCGGCTATGCTGCGGCCACTACGTTGGCGGAAAAGATGGCTAACGGTGGTACTGGCGACAAGCAGCGCTATATTGAATTTCTTAAGAGCGGCGGCTCCGATTACCCGCTCAGCATCCTGAAACAAGCAGGAGTCGATATGTCAACTCCGCAACCGGTTGAGCTCACACTTAACAAGTTCTCAACTATGCTGGATGAACTGGAAAAATTAATATCCAAGTCTTGACAATTATATACCTACAGGTTATATTGATGGTATGACAAAACATAATTGCTCTCGATGGCTAGCAACTTTATGTCTTGACCAACCGACCAGCAATTGTTTGCGTCAAACACATTAACGGAGGTTGGTTAAACATGGATTTCCAAGACAAAGACCTTTCCTGTAAAGAATGCGGTACTGCTTTTTGTTTCACCGCATCAGAACAAGCCTTTTACGCTGAGAAAGGTTTCCAAAATGATCCTTCCCGCTGCCCGGATTGCCGTGCAGCCAGAAAACGTCAAAACGGCGGCCGCATGGGTGGCAACGCCCGTCCGCAACGCGAAATGTTTGACGCTACCTGCAGCGCCTGTGGCATTGAAACCCAGGTTCCTTTCCGTCCTACCGCCGGAAAACCTGTATATTGCCGCGAGTGCTTCCAATCCAACAGATAATTAATTATTGCTTATGTAACAGGCCGGATACACCCGGCCTGTTTTTTGTTTGCCGGCACAAGACCCGGCGAGGGCGGCCGTCATACAACACCGCGCCGCCGGCGCTTAACCTCCGCTTATGCATAACGGCCGCCCTCGCCTCAGCAAAATTGACGGTTGTAATATATTTACCTTCCTCTGTAAAAACTAACAGCAAATCAGCGTTCACGAGGACATCATGCCGATAATCAAACCCATGCTGGCTAAAGCCGGTCCATTGCCTGCAAACCAAGCCGAATACGGCTTTGAAATCAAATGGGACGGCATCAGAAGCATCTGCTATCTGGAAGAAAAGCAGTGCAAGCTAATGAGCCGCAATCTCAAAGATATAACAAGTCAATATCCCGAACTTGCTGCATTGAGTAAAGCCGTAGACAGCAGGTACCGGGAATTAATTCTTGACGGTGAAATTGTCGCCTTCGACCCTGCGGGACTCCCTTCCTTTTCACGGTTACAGCATCGTATGGGATTATCAGATGACAGGATGATTGCTGAAATGATGGAAAATCTTCCTGTTTACTATATAATATTTGACATCTTATCAATTGACAATAATCTGCTGTTAGCAAAACCATATACCGAAAGAAGAAATATTCTCGCCAGCCTTGCTCTTGATGGTCCTTACTGGCAAACTCCCGGCTATCATATCGGCGAAGGAGAAAGTGTTTTAACAGCCAGCCGCAAGCTGGGACTGGAAGGCATTGTTGCCAAACGCCTTGATAGCCCGTATCATCCTGGTCAACGTACCGGTACCTGGCTCAAGATCAAAAATCACCGCCGTCAGGAATTAATCATTGGCGGCTGGGTACCGGGGCAGGGAAATCGCCACGGCAAAATCGGTGCTCTGCTTACCGGCTGTTATGATATGATTCCGGCGGAGGCTGAAGCCCGTAATGTATCCCAGCAGCTCCTTTATACCGGTAAAGCAGGCACCGGCTTTACCCAGGCGTCGCTTCTGGAAATAGCAAAAATGCTAAAACCGCTGCGCCGTGAAACCAATCCTTTTTCTCAGGAACTGCCAATTAAAAATGCCCGTTTTGTCGAACCCCTATTGGTCGGAGAATTTGAGTTTACCGAATGGACTCCCAACCATACTCTCAGACACCCCTCTTTTAAAGGGTTACGAAATGATAAAGACCCGCGTCAGGTAATTCGCGAAGACTAATTACAGAGGTGATGCTTATGCCCCGCCCTATGTGGACTGGCGCAATCAGCTTTGGGCTCGTTAATATCCCTGTCAAATTGTATAGCGCTGTAAAAAAGAAATCCATTCACTTCAATCAATTACGCCAATCTGACGGCTGCCGTATTCGGCTAAAAAAGGTCTGCCCGTCTGACGGCGCTGAAGTACCTGCTGCAAACATCGTCAAAGGCTACGAAATCGCCCCCGATAAGTATGTGGTTGTCACCAGCGAAGAGTTGCAAGCCATCCAGCCAAAAAATGCCCGCACCATTGCTATTGAAGACTTTGTCAAACTTAACGAAATCGACCCGCTATACTATGACAGCTGTTATTACCTCGCGCCCGATAAGGGAGCAGGCAAAGCCTACTCTTTACTGCTGACCTCCATGCAGCACACAGGCAAAGTAGCGATTGCGAGGGTAGTCATGCGCAATAAGGAGTATCTCACCGCTATCCGCCCTGCCGGTAAAGCTTTGGCATTATCCACCATGCACTTTGCCGATGAGGTAATCTCCACCGACCAACTGGAAGACCTGCCCACAGATGTGCCTGAACCGAACAAAAAGGAATTGGACATGGCGGAACAATTGATCGAGTCACTGTCAACCCGGTTTGAACCGGAAAAATATCACGACCAGTACCATCAGCAGGTTCTCGACATGCTGGAGAAAAAAGCCGAAGGGCAAATAGTAAGCAACCAGCCTGAAGTAAAAGAAGGCGGCAAAGTCATTGACCTCATGGCTGCTCTTGAGGCCAGCATCTCGGCCATAAAAGGCCAAACCGGTACAAATAAGGAAACCACTCCGGGTAAATCCCGAAAATCACCGTCCGCAACCGGGAGGAAAAAAGCCAGTGCCCAGTGACAATAAGCCTAAAACCGGCATTGAGGTGGCCGGACGCAAATTGAAGGTCGGCAATCTTGATAAAATATTTTATCAGGCGACAGGTTTCACCAAAGGCCAAATGCTTGACTATTATATTCGCATTGCCCCCCTGCTCCTGCCGCATCTTACCAACCGGCCGCTGACCATGAAACGCTATCCCCATGGGGCACAAGGTAAGTTTTTCTACCAGAAGGAATGCCCCTCCCCGCGTCCCGGCTGGATCAAAACCATACCGGTATGGAGCGGCAGCAATAACCGGCACGTCAATTTTTGCAATGCCGCTGATTTACCCACCTTAGTGTGGGCTGCCAATCTGGCAGCACTGGAGCTGCATACATCACTATCCCTGGCACCGGCGATACATCAGCCTTCGCTGCTGGTATTCGATCTTGATCCCGGTCCGCCTGCCACCATTTTCGACTGCGCCCAAATCGGCCTGCTGTTAAAGGATTATTTTGATAAGCACCAACTACAGAGTTTTCCCAAAACTTCCGGCTCCAAAGGCCTGCAGGTATATGTGCCGCTAAATACTCCGGTTAACTATGACAGCACTAAAAAGTTTGCCCGGATACTTGCCACCCGCTTTCAGGAAAAGTATCCTGACAAGGTGGTCGCAAACATGAAGAAACAATTGCGCACAGGTAAAGTCTTTATTGATTGGAGCCAAAACGACGAACATAAAACAACCGTCTGTGTCTACTCACTCCGGGCTAAAGACCGCCCCTCTGTTTCCACGCCGGTAACCTGGCAGGAAGTTGCCGGTGCCGTAGAACATGGAAATCCGGATTTGTTAACCTTTGAAGCAGAGCAAGTACTAGAAAGAGCAAGCTTGCTGGGAGATTTGTTCTCGCCGGTGCTCACCCTAGAGCAAAAGCTGCCAGCCATACAGTAGCAAAAAAAGTTTGCCGTTCATTGTAAAACGGCAAACTTTTTGGTTTACTTATTAAGCTTTAGGCCCGGCAGCAATAATTTCCGGTGGCATAGCTTGTTTAAAACTAGTAAAGTTTTGGACAAATAAACGGGCTAACTCCTGTGCCTTGCAGTCGTATGCCGCCTTATCAGACCAGGTATTGCGCGGCATAAGGATTTCAGCCGGCACACCCGGGCAGCTTTCCGGAACATAAACAGTGAATATCTCATCAAGTTTATAGGGGACATGGTCCAGCCGGCCTTCAAGGGCTGCCGTTACCATGGCCCGGGTGTAAGAGAGCTTCATCCGCTGGCCTACACCATAGGGGCCGCCTGACCAACCTGTATTAATTAGGAATACGGCAGTGTTATGCCGCTTAAGTTTTTCCCCTAAGAGTTCGGCATACCTAAGCGGAGACAGCGGTAAAAACGGCGCGCCGAAGCAAGCGGAAAAAGTAGCCTGGGGTTCAGTAATACCGCGTTCCGTACCTGCCAGTTTACTGGTATAGCCGGATAAGAAATGATACATAGCTTGTTCGGTACTCAGCTTGGCAATAGGAGGCAGTACGCCGAAAGCGTCAGCCGTTAAAAATATAATGGTTTTGGGGTGACCGCCTACCCCGGGTATCAGGGCATTGGGTATATACTCCACAGGATACGCAACTCGCGTGTTTTCCGTAATAGAACCGTCGGCAAAATCCGGCACCCGGGTCGCTGGATCAATAACTACGTTTTCCAGTACAGAACCAAACCGGATGGCATCCCAAATCTGCGGCTCGGTCTCATACTTAAGGCCAATGCACTTGGCATAACAACCGCCTTCAATATTAAAAATCCCGGTATCACTCCAGCCATGCTCGTCATCGCCAATCAGATTGCGGTCCGGATCGGCTGACAGCGTCGTCTTGCCTGTGCCGCTCAGGCCAAAAAACAGCGCCGTATCTCCATTTTTTCCGGCATTGGCCGAACAATGCATGGATAAAATGTCCCGCTCAGGCAAGATATAATTCATAACGGTAAATATCGACTTTTTCATTTCGCCGGCATAGTGAGTACCGCCGATAAGCACCAGGCGTTGTTCCAAATTGAGAATAATAAAGGCTTCTGAACGAGTGCCGTCAATGGCCGGGTCGGCTGTGAAACCGGGAAGGCAAATGACTTTATAATCAGGGGTAAGCTCCGGTCCTTGCAGTTCGGGACGGATAAAAAGCTGCTGTACAAATAAATTCTGCCAGGCAAATTCATTAATAAACTGAACAGTGATCCGATTCTCAGGGTCAGCCCCGGCAAAACCGGTGAAAATAAACAGTTCCCGGTTTTGCATATAGGCAAGCATCCGGTTATAAACTTGCGTAAATTTTTCCGGTGAAAAGGACTTATTGTTGTTCCAGGCAATCTTACTATGAATAGCAGGTGAATCAACTACAAATTTGTCATTAGGCGAACGTCCGGTATACGTACCTGTCGTAACTCGCAGGGCACCACTGGCAGTCAATTCTCCCTCGCCGAGTTTAATAGCTGTTTCGACTAGCTGCACCGGACTCAGATTGTAATATACCTTCCCGCACATGCTGATATCCCCCTTCTAAATCAAGCCTTATTTGCTACGTTATCCTTATATTGTAACACAAATTATTATATCAAAAGTATATTGTATACAAAAGTACTATTTCACTAAAAAATGTATATCTTTTTGATATAGTATTTACTAATTACGTTAATAGTATATAATACATAGAAAAAACAACTACCGGTTCCCGGCTTGCTTTATATTACTGTAGGCAGCAGTACAAATAAGCTGGTAGTCTGGCAGTTGTAAGGTGGCAGGTTTATTCTGTTATATGTAATGTCGCTTTTACTACGTCAGGCATAGCATGCTTGCTGCACACGGCCGTATGCCGGACAGGTTTGGATTCCAATTCGGCCAGCGCCGGCGGTATTGGCAGGCCGGTCAGCTCAGACAATTGGTTTAGGGCCGCAAATTCTGATTTGGCTTTTACGCCGTCGTTTTCAGTGAGGGCTGCAAGCACCGTCTCGTTGAATTTAAACGGACTGGCGGTCGAAACAATAACCTGCGGCGTGGTATCGCCAGACTTGCGGCGATAGTCTTCGGCAACCTTCCAGGCTACTGCGGTATGAGGATCAAGCGCATAACCGTAGTCTTTGTGTATCCGGCCAATTGTAGCTGCCGTTTCAGCATCATCTACCCAGCCTGAAGGAAAAATCGCTTGGATAGCCTGTAATTGTTCGGGACTGACACGGTATTCACCCTTAGTGCTAAGCTCATGCATCCAATGAGCGACTTGTGCTGGATCATTATTGCCCATGTGGTACAGCAGGCGTTCCAGATTGCTTGAAATAAGAATATCCATCGAGGGCGAATGTGTTTTGTAAAACTGGCGGTTACGGTTATAAACACTGGTTGTGAGGAAATCAGTCAATACATTATTACTGTTTGATGCGCAAATCAGTTTATTAACAGGCAACCCCATACATTTGGCATAATACCCGGCAAGAATATTGCCAAAGTTGCCTGTCGGGACAACAAAGTTGACCGGACTGCCAAGAGTAAGGTGCTTGCCTTGCACCAAGTCGGCATAAGCACTAAAATAATACACAATTTGCGGTACAAGCCTGCCCCAGTTGATGGAGTTTGCCGACGACAGCTTAAAACCGCGCTGGGCAAGCGTTGAATTAAAAGCACTATCATTAAAAATATGCTTAACCCCGGTCTGGGCATCGTCAAAATTGCCTTTTACCGCAAATACGGTAAGGTTGGACCCTTCCTGAGTAATCATTTGCAACCGTTGAATCTGGCTCACGCCATCCTCCGGGTAAAACACCATAACGCGTGTCTGCTCAACATCCTTGAAGCCTTCAAGCGCAGCCTTGCCGGTATCACCGGAAGTCGCAACCAAAATAACAAGCTCAGCCTGTTCATCAATCTTGTTGAGTGCACAAGACAGCAGCCTGGGTAAAAGCTGCAACGCCATATCTTTAAAAGCGCTTGTCGGTCCATGCCATAACTCTAAGGCAAACATGTCATCAGTTACCCTGGTTACAGGGGCTACGGCGGGACTGGTAAACTTAGCGCCGCCATAGGCACCGGCTATACAGCTGTTTAGTTCCGCCTGGGTATAATCAGGTAAAAATAATGCCAGAATCGCCGCCGCCCGTTCCTGATAACTGAGCGGAAGTAAGCCGGTTAAAGCCGCCTTGTCGACTGACGGAATGGCTTCCGGAACAAACAGGCCTCCGTCCGGAGCTATTCCCTGGGCGATAGCCGCCGCTGCCGTCAGCTTGTCGGCGGAACCACGTGTGCTAACATACATATAAGGTTTCTCCTTCCAATAAGAAAAGAATGATACATTCAGTCAGTCGTTCGTTATATAATATATTTTCCTGTTACTTTACCACAATTATAACAAACAAACATATTGCCGGCAAAGTCAAGTATGCCGCTCAATTCAGCAGTGTTGACACTTTCATCGGCATAAATGACTGCCAAAATATTACGGGTTGTCAGCGTAACCGCCGTCCGCCGTGAATCAGATGTAGGATTGCCAAATACACCCTTATCGTCTGTCAAAAATGGTTTATTATCGGTTGACACCATGTTACCGGCAATATTGATGTAGCTGCCTTCCTGTTCCCGCCGGTATACAACATTACCTGCTATTTGATCCAGATCATATAAGCCGAAAGGCAGTAAATATTTAATAGAGCAATAATTATTGACATCCACCGCACTATTTACATAGTACAAATCTTTTTTTTGTAATACCCGGCGTACCAACGCCTCCGAAGCCGGCCGGTAGCGGGACGGATCAAAATCAAGTTTTTTATACATATTACGCACTGCCAAAACCCGGGGAAGCTTCGGCAAATCCTCCAGGTTATACACCTTGGCCACTTCTTGCTGTAATTGGGCAAACTCCTGACTTAAAGCCGGCGGCGTTCCCCGGACAATAACGTCGCTGATTGTCAAATACCCCAAGCGGCAATTGGGAATAACTTGACGAATATTTTCATGAATACTAATTTGCATGATAAAAAATTCCTCCCCGGATTCAGATCATCAGTTCACTCGCCGCGGGCAATCAGACATAAGCGGGCATTCACTGCCTTTACCAAGTCATCAGGAGCCAGGGTAATCTGGCAGCCCCGTATACCGGCACTAACAGCGATTACCGGCCATTTTGCTGCACTTTCATCCAAAAATACAGGATAGCGCTTTTTGGGTCCCAAGGGGGAAACGCCACCTCTAACATATCCGGTAAGTGGCTGCACCTCTTTTAGCGCCACCATTTCTACCTTCTTATTACCACTGGCCGCCGCTAAGGCTTTAAGATCTAGTTCAGCATCACCGGGGATACAGGCCATAAGAACACCGTTTTTGTCCCCTTTGGCTACCAGGGTTTTAAACACCTGATTATGCGGCATGTTCACTTTGTCGGCAACATGCCCGGCGCTTAAATCATGTTCATCAACCGCATATTCATGCAGTTCATAGGCAATTTTCAAGCCATCTAATATTCTGGCGGCATTTGTTTTCATCGGTTATCGGTATCCTCCACAGGTACAATTACAGCAGTCATAAAGCAAGTCTGTCTTGCTTAAATCGTAATCAGCTGGTATTCTAATGAGCCCATGCCAATTTTAGCGGCATGATTAATCTGAATCATGGCATCATGGTGGGCATAAGATAACTCTGCCAGCGTTTGTCCATGAGCCCTAGCGGTCAGATCAAGTGTAGCCTTATCAATGGCCACCGGATCATTTGACGCTAAAATACCAATATCGGGAATCAACTTATGCTGATTGGTATTGAAACAATCGCAATCCTTGGTCATATCAATAAGCACATTAAAATAGAAACATTTGCCCGGTTTGCCGATAACACACCCATAAGCATGTTCAGCCATACTCCGCTGCATATAGCCCGACTCAGCATTCCAGTCGTATTTTACGGCATCAAACCGGCAAACAGCCAAACATTCCCCACATCCTATGCATTTTTCGGCAATAATGAAAGCTTTGCCCTCTTGTTCAATTATCGCATCCTGAGGACACCACTTAATACACTTTTGGCAGTATTGACAGGACTTATTATTCACTTCCGGCAACATGGCCGAATGCTGACGCATCTTTCCCATGCGGCTGGCAAGCCCCATACCGATATTTTTAATACACGCCCCCAAACCGGCGGCAGGATGTCCGGTCGGATGGGAAACAACCAGCATGGAGTCTGCGCTTAGCACTTCCCTGGCCACTTTGACCGTTTTATGAAGTTCGCCGTTGATTTCCACTTCAGATTCGGTGTTACCGGCCAACCCGTCTGACATAATAAAGGGTGCACCGACATTTTCGATGCCAAAACCATGGCTGTGGGCATGCAAGATATGCTTTACGGCATTCTCACGTTCCCCTTTATATAAAGTGGACGTTTCCGTTAGGAAAGGCTGTCCACCTAGAACTTTAGCCTGCTCAACCAATTCCCTGATCACTGCCGGCTTAATATGGGTTGTATTTTTCTTTTCACCGACATGCACTTTTATTGCGACAAAATCATTAGGCCCAACCACTTGTGCGGCGCCGGAAGCTGCAAAAATTTTAGCCATAGCTTTAGCCTGTTCGGCAACAGGCAGCGCGTCAGTGACTGGAATAAAATAAACATTGGCCGCCAAATCGATTCCCTCCACGAGTTGTATTTTCTATAGTTTACACATTTTTTTCACAGTATAGTATTCTTTCCTCAATTTGTCAATCAAGTAAACACGTAGGATAAAGTAACACGGACGCGGTAACCGCGCCCGTATTTAGTTAATCCAGCAGCATGTATTTTACTTTTACTTCAGGTATCTGCTTCAGTTCCTGTTCCATCTGATTTACCGGTACATCCTCCCCGCATAACTGCAGCAGAATAATACCGCTGTTAGTACAGGCGTTGACGGCTGCATCGTGAAGGCCTAATCGTACCCGGATATAACAGCCGTATTTTGTAAGAACATCCTGAACTTTTACAGCCGTTTCCAGACGATTACCTTGAATAATGGCCATGATTGTAGCACAATTGGACATTACAAACACCTCCCGAATTATAATATATTTACTATTTTAACCGCAAACGACAAAATTCCTCCTTAATAATTAGCGGTAAACAGAAAAATTTAGAGGATTTTCCAAAATTGTGTGGAAAAATAGTCTTTAGCATATGTATGCCCATTTTTCATATTGCGAGGTGTCTATGAGCGAAGCAGTTGACGAAAATCGCAAGATCATTGAGCAATCTATTGAATTCCTCGTTCCCGGAATGGAATTGGCCCGGGATATCTACTCCAGTGACGGTAAAATATTGTTTAACCAAAACAACATCCTTAGCCAGCACAACATTCAAAAACTGGGGAATTGGAAAATTCCGAAGGTGTTTGTCTATTCTGAAGTGGCAACCGCCAACCCGATTACTGACCCTAAACTTCAGAAATTTATCAATACGTATAATCAATCAGTACCTGTGGTACAAAAGGCTTTTGAAGATATTCGCTCAAGCCAGGAAATCCCCCTTGATGCCCTTACTGCCGCCGCTACGGATATAGCGTCCGATATTGCCGGCGCCGGTAATGTGATCGACAGGCTGTATAACCTGCCTCCCTGCGATGATTACACTATGTATCACAGTGTCAATGTAAGTGCCATCTCAGCCCTTATCGCCATCTGGCTCAAGTATCCGCCGGAATCGGTTAACGCCATTTCACTGGCAGGCTTGCTGCATGATGTGGGTAAATCGCTTTTACCGCCCGAACTCTTACATATGCCCGGCAAACTATCACCTGACGATTATGAACACTATAGACAGCATGTTGCTTATGGCTATGACCTTGTAAGCAAAATTCCCAACATATCGCAAAGCATCACCGCTGCTGTTTTTCAGCATCACGAGCGCCGCGACGGCAGCGGCTACCCCGGAGGCATTACCGACTATTACATCCATCCGTATGCCAAAATTGTAGCCGTCGCTGATTTATATGACGAAGGAATGACAATTAACCGGGAAAATCCCCAGGCTGAGTTAAGCCCATATGTTAGTCTGCAAACACTGCGCAACGAACTCCACCGGCTTGACCCCAAAATTTGTATTACTTTTCTGGATAATATGACCAACTTTTTGTCAGGCAACCGGGTATCCCTCACAGACAACCGTCAAGGCCGGGTGGTATTCATCAATAAAGAACAGCCGGCACGGTCAATGGTCCGGTTAGATGATGGAACTGTGCTGGATTTAAGAGAAGAAGAAAATATCAGCATTCACTATATAATTCGCTGAAGAATATACGGCTTGCGCTTTTGCCTAAACCGCCTGTCAGGCGGTTTCTTTCTATTGTCCGCCTCTTCCCTTACTATGACGCCCGCTTTTTTCATCATAATATCCCGCCGATATGATTACCCTAATAAATGCACTCTTATAATAAAATTCAGAAGGACAAGAACCCCCTGACAGCGAAAAGAACACTGCATGTCATTTGTACGATTTGAGGTGAAGAGTTTTTGCTCAAAATTGCAATAGGCCAAATGGACGTTACTCCAGGCCGGCCGGATTTAAATACTGACAAGATGTTATCCATGATTGCCAACGCCAGCAACCACCAGGCTGATATTATCATCTTCCCCGAAATGGCTATCCCGGGTTACCTGCTGGGTGACACCTGGGAACAACAGGCTTACCTGCGTGATTGTGAAGCTTTTGGCCGTAAGATAATTGCGGCTGCCAAAGATATCTGTGTTATCTTCGGCAATGTTGCCGTAGATTGGGGCAAACACGGCGATGATGGCCGGGTGCGAAAACACAATGCCTGTTTTATTGCCCAAGACAGTCGTCTTGTCGACATACGCATCAAGACACTGCAGCCAAACTACCGCGAGTTTGACGACACACGGCATTTTTTCAGCCTGTGCAGCCTGTCGCTGGAACGCAGAGAGCCTGTGGAAAACCTAATAAAACCTGTCAAATTGTCAATTAAAGGCAAAGACTATACCCTGGGCTGCATCATTTGCGAAGACGGCTGGTCTGATGATTACAGCGTTGACCCGATTGCGGTTCTCACCGCCAACGGACCGCTTGATGTAATCATCAACATCTCCTGTTCACCGTTTACACTGGGCAAAAACAATAAACGCAACCGGGTATTTTCCCGGCAAGCCCGGGAAGCCAATACCCCGCTTGTCTATGTTAATAATACAGGTCTTCAGAATAACGGTAAAACGGTATATACCTTCGATGGATTCAGCACAGTATATAACAGCACCGGGCAAATTGTCACCTGCTGCCGGCCTTTTGCCGAAACACTTGACTATATTGAGCTTGTCACTGAAGCGGGCGGCCAAAATCTTCCTCCGGTCAACGTACCTGACGATTCCGACATTGCCAGCCTGTATCAGGCTGTCAGTTATGGTGTCAAAAACTTCCTCCAGTCCATTGGGATGAACAAGGTGGTCATCGGCGTTTCCGGCGGTATTGACTCGGCCGTTAGCGCTGCATTATATGCAAGCATTTTGCCCCCGGAAAATATCCTGCTGCTCAACATGCCCAGCAGGTTCAATTCCCAAACAACGAAAGATTTGGCCAGCCAGTTGGCCAAAAATCTTGGCTGCCTGTATGCGGTAATGCCAATTGAACAATCGGTCGAACATACGGCTGCCCAAATCAGCGGTACACCCATCATCAACCTGGCTAATGGTACTGAGCACCAGCTGAACGTATCTTCTTTTGTACTGGAAAATATTCAGGCCCGTGACCGTTCTTCCCGCCTGCTGGCAGGAGCGTCGGCGGCTTTCGGCGGTGGCTTTACCTGTAACGCCAACAAAAGTGAGCTTACTGTCGGCTACTCCACTCTCTATGGCGACCAAGCCGGATTTTTGGCAGCGCTGGCTGACTTATGGAAACATCAGGTCTATCAACTGGCACATTATCTTAACGCCACCATTTATGGGCGGGAAGTCATTCCCCAGGCAGCCATTGATTTAGTACCAAGTGCCGAACTGTCCTTCGAGCAGTCTGTGGATGAAGGTAAAGGCGATCCCATTATTTATAGCTATCATGATTATTTATTTCGTGCCTTTACGGAATACTGGAACAGAGTCACACCGGCAGACATTTTAGACTGGTACAGTCAGGGTACAGACGTACTGGAACAAAAACTAGGCTGTCAAACCGGCCTGATCCAGCAGTTATTCTCCGGTCCCCACCCTTTCATTGACGACCTGGAACGTTGGTGGCGTCACTACACCGGCATGGCAGTGGCCAAGCGTATTCAGGCACCACCCGTCTTGGCCGTTAGCCGCCGTGCCTATGGCTTTGATCATCGCGAAGCACAAAACAACGTCTATTTTACCCAGGAATATCTAAGAATTAAGCAGTTGCTGCTATCTCAGTAAACTTCCGGAACACAACCACCTTATATATAATACAGATTACATACAGACGCAAAAAACGCGGACAGCACATGGGAATATGCACTGTCCGCGTTTTTTATCCCAACAGAAAGTATACTTTCTTAAGAACAGGATCAACATCGGCTTGCTCCTTCGCCAAAGGCCCGGCGCAAGCCGCGTTTTCTTATCTTCTTAATAACTGAAACAACCAGGCGCCGATAAGCACCGCACCGACTGCCAGCAAAATAAACAGCAATACAGGCAGGAAAAAAAACACCAGTATTACCAAGGCGGCAGCTACCATTAACTTACCGGCCCAGCCGGAAGAACCAAACGAAATATTAATATGTTTCACCCGCGACCGGTTGCCGGACTCATAACTGCTATACCGGCTGCGGTTACCGCCATTTTCTTCTTCAATAGTAATTCCGTCGAAATTATCACGTTCCTGACGGCTTAACACGGTAACCGCCGCTTCATGGCCGCAGTGCGGACATTTGCCTGTTCCGCTTTGTATTTGTTCGCCACAGTTTGGACATTGCATGCTCTACCCCTCCTGATACTTATTGCAAATCATAGAGCAGGGAAACTATACCTTCTTCACTTAAGTATCTTGGATCATACTTCTCCAGCTTTAATACCTCGATTATTTTACTCCGGTTAGCACTAATGCTGGATTTGGCTACCGCCATTTCATCAGCCAGTGTGTCTGCCGGCAGCTCGGCCTCGGCATTATTAATCTGAGAAAATGCCTGTATAGCGGCAGCGGCCCAGGCAGCCGGTTTACGGACAGTCACGGCAGTAATACCGGAAAAGTCCTGCCACATTTTTTGTACTAAAACCGCATCATGCCGCGAATAGCCAAATTTCGGCATCGAGTTTACAATTAATTCCGACACCGTGGTATTCACAGCTTTATCCCCGGCTGCCGGTTGCGGAAAGCTGCGTTCGACCTGCGCATAGGAGGTGACATTGACTCTGGCCCAGGTAGCCAGTAAATCAATGGTGTGCCGCACAGCATTGGCATGCCTCCTGACAAAATCATCCCAGGTAGCTCCCGGTTGCTGCAATTCCAGCATAGCTTTCTGGCGGGTAATTTCCTCCTTAACCCGCCGCCGCAAGTTACTGCTTATCTCAACACTGGTAATGAAATTGATCATAATCAAATCCTGATCCTCTTGCTGCAGAAAGACATGTCCGTAAAACAGCAGTTTTTTCACCAGCTTATAGTCAAAATTAGGGTTAGGCAGGCGGAACTTTTCATCGGTTAAGAGATTAACGCACTCCACCCAATCCTGATTTATTATGGTTTCCACATAAAATACAGTAAATTTTGCTCCCAGAAGCTCTCGCAGTATTTTCTGTTCTTCACCGGCCAGCTTATCACTGTAATCTATATGAAATTGGATGAGTGGTGTCCGGTCATTTGCCAGCAAATGATAGTCAAATAAAAAATAGTCCCAAAATCCCAGCCAAAACTCATCATCATTTTCGTCTTCCGGCATTTGTCCCAGCGGTCCCAGGTATAAAGCAAGAGCACGCTCAAAGTCTTCAACAAAATTTTCTTGCTGAAAGTAGGCGCTAAACTTAAGCATCAGGCGTTCTACCGCTTCGCCAACAATCCTGCCAATATCTTTAGGTATAGTCAGCGGTGATTTGAGCGACAACTCTCCTTGCTCATCCTCGTCTTCCATAAAACGAAGCCGTTTGCCGCCGGTCATAAACGCTGCAGCCTTCTTAAGCTCATGGGTGTCACTGATCGTCTTTTTCGCAGCCAGATAACTGTAAAACTCCTGCAGCACATCAAAAAAATGCTTTACTGTCTTAAGATTAGGTTTAAAACCTTCCATCTGTACGATAATCCATTCAACTGCCAGACTATATTCGGCTGCTGAAAGTTCATCAAGAGACGTGTCACCCGAATATGATATATATGATACGAACAGTTGAAGATTGTGCCAGGTATCTGTAAGCTCTTCATCATTAGCTCCCTGCCAGGCTTTTTGACGCAAAAAACCTTCAATCCATTCGCGTTTTATCGCCGAATCCCATTCCTGCTCTTCATCAAAAAAGACACGGACTTCATCATAAACATTTTTTATATTGGTCATTGTACATAATAACTCCTTTAAGCACATTAACGAACCTTATTATAACACGTTTCCCCCCTCTAAACCAGTGTTGCAGTTCAGTATTGTCTTTTTTTACCAATCACGAAAGTGCTGTCTACATTATACTATAAAGATAAAAAATCCCCCAACCACTATTTAGGGGACTCTGATCAAAAGCCTGTAAGCCTTACCAGGTAAGAACTCACAGGCTTTGCCGTTAATTATCAAATATCGAGGTGCAATGCGGGCAGCGCGTTGCCTTGCTATGCACATTGGAAAAACAATGCGGGCACTCTTTCGTTCCCGGTCCCGGTGTTTCCGGAGGTTTGGCAGACAGCTTGTTTACCTGGGTTATGAGCAGGAAAATAGCAAAAGCGACTATCGTAAAATCTACGATTGTATTGATAAACAGACCATAGTTTAAGGTTGCCGCTCCGGCAGCTTTCGCTGCTGCAATAGTAGGATAACTGGTGCCTGACAGGTTGATAAACAGATTGGAAAAATCCACCTTTCCCAACAGCAGGCCAACGACCGGCATTAAAATATCATTAACAAACGAAGATACTATCTTCCCGAATGCAGCACCAATAATAATGCCTACCGCCAAATCCAAAACATTCCCCCGCATGGCAAACTTAACAAATTCCTTAAGCATCCCGGCCCCCCTTTCAACCATGCTATTTACTACTTACCAGCTTTTAATACTTCTATCCCTAATTTAGAATTTTTTTCAATAGCCTTAATGGTATTATCTATATGGGCAAATATCTCCTCAGACATTTTTTTGGCTTGTGCATAAAATGTATTAGCCTGATTTGCATTCTTGGCATTAACGGCATCCACTACCTTTATCCCCATACTATGCAGTTCATGATGGACACTGTCAATAGCTGACCACTCCTTAACTATGTCCGGGTGAGTTATATGCATGGCATGATAAAAATGACCAAAGGCACATCTCCTCGAATCGGTTTGAATCGGGTAAGTTTTCATTTCCTCAACGATTCGTTGCAAATTCTTCATCCAATTACCATGAGCTTCTTTGGCCTTTAACAGATTCCTGGTCAGTTCCTCATTGCTGATTGCATGCATTCCCCCATTTAACGAGGTTATCATAATTCGTACAATCTCACTAAGATCCTCATCAATTTTGGTTATCTGTTTGGCATTGTCAGCGCTTTCCATCGCATCGCCGTGAATAATTTGCGTCATCTCATGCAGCTTTTCCGCATCCTGAGTAGATAGATTCATTGCCTGATTTACTTGTTTGGCCGCTTCTCTAATATCCAGCATGGACTCTGAAATTTTGTCCACATCTTTAATAGTGTCTTTTAACATAAACACATTGTCTTTGATGGTATCGGATATCATGTCCAGCTTTTCATTCATATTGCCGGTAGACGCCAGGGTATGATTCAGGCTTTCTTTGGTGCCGCTGGCTGCCTGGTGGATGTTATTGACAAAAACCCTCATGTCGTCCAAATTCATTTTGGTACTGTCTGCCAGTTTCCTGATTTCATTAGCCACAACGGCAAAGCCTCTGCCAAATTCGCCTGCCCGGGCAGCTTCGATAGAAGCATTAAGAGCCAGCAAATTAGTTTGTTCAGCTATGGCTTCCACGCCATTAACGATTTCACTTACTTTATCAGCCATCTCCACCAAATGAGCGATTTGTTCACCCATTGTCGTAGTATCTTTTACAACATTTTCTTTGAGGGTATTCACTTCCTGCAACTGTCCCATGCTTTCATCATTCTTCCGAATCAGTTCATTGGAGGATTCTGATAATTGATGCATGGTGGCTGAAGTATGACTTATTGTTTCATTTACCTCATTCATACTTGCCGTGATTTCTTCTACGATAGAAAGGTTGGATTCACTCAAGGCCGACATATTTTGGGCAAAGGCAATCAGTTTATTGGCAGAGTGTGTCATTTTTACATCAAAATCACTTAAAGAGGATATGCTGCCCAACATTTTTTTAGAGCTTACCGACATTTTTTCTTCATTTGCCAACAGCCTGTCAAAATGTTTAAGCATAGTCTTGTGAATAGGATAATCAACTACCAGTTGCTCAACAGTTCTGCCATTAAGTCGGTCTTCCACATTTTTTATAATACAAAGCGCTTCATCGCAGGGTGCTGCTTTCTTAAAAAAATTCATACAGATTACCTCCCAAATATCAACCTTTTCTTATCAATCAAGATTTACATCTATATCCTGTCTGCGAATCCCTTCTTCAACCGGAAACTTGTGAGCCAATATTTTACTATGTATTCCCAGCAAAATAAAAAAATCCTGCTAACTTATACAAAATTCGGCAGAAATAATCAAAATACACCATCCAAAAAAGAATAATAAAAAATAATTGTCATTTTGGGAAGTAAAACCTATAATAAAGTTAAACAATGTTTGAATTTATTGCAGTAATAGGAGAGATCCCAAATGAATAAAACATTGCGTGTTGGTATTGACATTGGTTCGACAACGTTAAAAATGGTTATTCTTGATGAACAGAATCATATTGTGTTTCAAAAATATGTGCGGCATTTTTCCGATATAACAACTGCGTTTCAGTCGGTAGCAGCTAAAGCCCATACAATCCTTCAACAAAAATTACTATCCATTATGTTTACAGGATCAGCAGGCATGGGTATCTCCCAGCTGCTGGGACTGCCGTTTGTCCAGGAGGTAATCGCCTCCACCAATGCCATCAAACATATTATCCCTACTACCAGCACTGCAATTGAACTTGGGGGCGAAGACGCTAAAATCACTTATTTTGATCAAACCGTGGAGCAGCGCATGAACGGTGTTTGCGCCGGCGGTACGGGTGCGTTTATTGACCATATGGCGGCCCTCTTACATACCGACCCCCAGGGCTTAAATGAGCTTGCCAAGAAGTACAGCATCATTTATCCCATTGCTTCCCGCTGCGGCGTGTTTGCCAAAACCGATGTGCAGGCGCTAATGAATGAAGGTGTTTCTAAAGAAGATATTGCCGCTTCTGTATTGCAGGCGGTTGTCAATCAGACCATCAGCAGTTTGTCACAAGGCCGGCCAATCAGTGGCAAGGTAGCCTTTCTCGGCGGTCCTTTGCACTTTTTATCTGAACTGCGGCGGCGGTTCACGGAAACCTTAGGGCTTAACACCGAGCAAGTGCTGGCGCCCGAAAGTTCACCATACTTTGTCGCCATTGGAGCAGCTCTTACCCCACAGCAAGAGCCGGTCGCGTATGAGCTTTTGCAAAAAAAATCCAGCAAATTATTTGACCTTCAGCTTAAAAGCGAACAATCACTGAACCCGCTCTTTACCGACGAAAAAGAATACTGGCACTTTGCCGCCCGCCATGCACAGCATACGGCTAAACGCGGCAACCTGGAGAATTACAGCGGCGACACCTATTTAGGAATTGATGCCGGCTCAACGACAACTAAGCTGGCACTAATTGGCGAGGATGGCAGCTTATTGTATTCCTATTATACCAGCAACCGCGGCAACCCCCTGGAAACAGTAATTGCGGCGCTTAAAGCCATGTATCAACAGCTAAATTCGCATACCCGGATTGCCTGCGGAACCGTTACTGGTTATGGCGAGCAATTTATCAAGGCCGCTTTACAGGTGGACATCGGTGAAGTCGAAACAGTGGCCCATCTTAAGGCTGCCCAATATTTCTCACCTGATGTTACTTTTGTCCTGGATATCGGCGGCCAGGATATGAAAAGCTTTTTCGTGCGGGATGGCATAATTGACTCCATTATGCTCAATGAAGCTTGTTCTGCCGGCTGCGGCTCCTTTATTGAAAACTTTGCCCAGGCAATGGGTATGACGGTTGGCGATTTTTCTCAGCTTGCTCTGAAAGCGCAGCATCCGGTCGATCTGGGCAGCCGGTGCACGGTGTTCATGAATTCAAAGGTTAAACAAGCGCAGAAGGAAGGCGCCGAAGTCAGTGATATTGCCGCCGGCATTTCCATTTCGATAATCAAAAATGCCTTATTTAAGGTAATCCGCTTAAAAAACACTGATGAATTGGGCACCAAAATCGTGGTTCAGGGTGGCACCTTTTACAATGATGCCGTGCTGCGGGCATTAGAACAAATGCTGGGGAGGGAAATTATCCGTCCGGATATTGCCGGCCTTATGGGTGCTTTCGGGGCGGCGCTGATTGCCAGAGAACGCTGCGCCGGAGCCGGATCTTCCCTCCTGAGAGCGGCTGACCTCAACAGTTTTACTGCTAACACCACCAATCATCGCTGCCAATTATGCGGTAACCACTGCCTGATTACCACACAGCAATTTTCCAACGGCCGGCAGTATCATGCCGGCAACCGCTGCGAACGCGGTGTGGGTAAAACCACAGTGACTGATACACTGCCAAATCTGTATGCCTATAAATATCAACGACTGTTTCAATACAAGCCTTTGCCTGAGTCTGTGGCCAACCGCGGGGTTATTGGCATTCCCCGGGTGCTTAACATGTATGAGGATTATCCTTTCTGGCATACCCTGTTCACTAAACTCGGCTACCGGGTCATTTTATCCGGCCGATCTTCACGCCAACTCTATGAACTGGGTATGGAAACCATCCCCTCGGATTCCATTTGTTACCCGGCCAAGCTTGTGCACGGACATATCAGTGATTTGGTTTCCAAAGGGGTAAAAAAGATATTTTATCCCTGCATTCCCTACACCACACAAGAAGATCCTGCTGCCGACAACTGCTATAACTGCCCCATCGTTACCTCCTATCCGGAAAATATTAAGGCCAATATGGATATCCTGCGGGAAAAAGGTATTCTTTTTCTTCATCCCTTCCTGCCGCTTAATCACCGTGAACGCTTGATCAGCCGTCTAATGCAGGAACTGGCGGCAGAGGCTGTTACCAAGCAAGAGCTTAGTGCTGCTGTCGATGCAGCTTACAGCGAGCTGGATTGCTATAAAGCCGATGTCAAGCGTAAAACGCAGGAAGCGCTGGCCTTTATGGCTGACCGGAATATTAACGGAATTGTTTTGGCAGGCAGGCCTTATCATATTGATCCGGAGATTAATCACGGTTTGCCTGAACTCATTCAATCCTATGGTTTGGGCGTATTGTCAGAGGATGCAGTACGGCATTTGGGTACAATAAACCGGCCGCTGCGGGTTGTTGATCAGTGGACATACCACTCCCGCCTTTATGCGGCAGCAAGTTTTGTTAGTACACAGCCTGCTATTGAATTAATCCAGATCAACTCTTTCGGCTGCGGGCTTGATGCCGTTGTAATTGACCAGGTAAAAGAAATCCTTGAGGCCCATAACCGAGTCTATACGGCCATTAAGCTGGATGAAGTCAACAACCTGGGCGCCGCCAGAATCAGAGTGCGCTCACTCTTAGCCGCTCTCAACGACAGAGGCAGGGAAGCTATTGGCAAACAAACCGCTGAACTTGCCGCCACCCATCAATGCCGGCCTGATTTTACCCCCGAAATGAAAAAATGCCATACCATATTGGCACCGCAAATGTCTCCCATTCATTTTCAGTTTTTAGAAGCAGGATTCCGCAAAGCCGGGTATCGGCTGGTAGTAGCCCCCACCCCTGACCAAACTGCAATTGACGAGGGGTTAAAGTTTGTCCATAATGATGCCTGTTATCCGACAATAATTGTAATCGGACAACTATTGAAGGCATTAAAATCCGGGCTGTATGATCTTAATAACACATCAGTTATGTTATCGCAAACCGGCGGCGGCTGCCGCGCGACCAATTATGTGGCAATGGCCCGTAAAGCCCTTAAAGATGCCGGTATGCCTCAAATACCTGTACTTGCACTCGGCGGAGAAAACCAACCGGGGTTTTCCATGACATTATCGCTGTTTGAGAATTTAATCATAGGTATTATTTACGGCGACCTCCTGATGCGGGTGCTGTACCGGGTAAGACCGTACGAAAAGCAGCCTGGTTCGACCCAGGCACTGTATGATTACTGGGCCGCCAAATGCCGGCAGGATATACTGACAGGCGGAAGATACCAGTTTAAAAACAACATCTTCGGGATTGTCCGTGATTTTGACAATCTGGAAATTGATGAACAGCTGCAAAAACCGCGGGTCGGTCTGGTTGGCGAGATATTGGTAAAATACCACCCAACAGCCAACAATCACCTTGTTGAGTTATTGGAAAGCGAGGGCGCGGAAGCTGTGGTGCCTGATATGCTGGATTTCTTTCTCTACTGCGCTTATGACAGTACGGTAAACTATAACCTGTTAGCAGGTACCTTAGCGGATAAGGTCAAGGGCAGCTTGTTCAGAAGGGTTATTGAGTTTTACCGCCGCCACCTCCGCAAAGCGCTGACAACAAGCAAACGCTTTACAGCACCGTATACGATTGAGAATATAGCCAGACTGGCAGAAAAACATATATCTCTTGGCAATTTCACCGGTGAAGGCTGGCTGCTGACCGGCGAAATGGTCGAACTCATTCACTGCGGCGTGGATAATATTGTGTGCTTGCAGCCATTTGCCTGCCTGCCCAATCATATTACCGGCAAAGGTATGATCAGAGAGTTACGCCGCAATTATCCTAACGCTAATATTGTTGCCATCGACTATGATCCCGGGGCCAGCGAGGTTAACCAGATAAACCGCATAAAATTAATGCTGGCCGTAGCCAAAGAAAAACTTTAGTCAGCTATTGGGTAAACTATTGATATATCCGGACATGATCCAGCCTATCATGAACTTTTTCAAATAATAGGCCGGCAACAAACCATGCAGGGGCATAATCCAGACGGATCAACCCATGGATATTGAGCGCAGCCAGGGAATAATCCCAAGGTACAGTACCCAGCACAACACTTAGCAGCCAGCCGGTAAGATATTCAACGGCGAAATACAGCAGCATCCAGACAGTCCCGCGCCGCCATGCCGGCCAGTACCGGATTATGTCATGCAATGGCTCAAATACTATGACTAAGCCATATATGGGAAACATCCATAAGTAGGTTCTGGCTGTCAAAAAAACATCTCCGTCCAGCAGCGAACCTACGCCTGTCCAGATAATTTCCAGACACCAGCCTAGTAGTCCATAAATGATAAAGTGCAGCATAGGTATAGTGTAAACCTGCGGCAAATTATTATTCCCGGTGCAAGGAGTTGGAGCAATGACCACCCATTCGGAAAATAAACTGGCCATCAAGAAAAAGATTTTGGACGCTACGCTGGGGATTATCGGTACCAAAGGGGCCCACCATGTAACCAGCCGGAAGATTGCCACCCTGGCTGAAGTGAATGTAGCTGCCATAAACTACTATTTTGGTTCTAAAGACAATGCGGTAAACGAAGCACTGAAAACCTTTACAGATGCGCTCATGCAGTCTTTTGACCATCTGGATAATTTAGCCGTCCCACCTGAGGATAGAATTAGAAATTTTCTTAGAAGCTATGCCGATTATAGCCTGGAATACCCGGATGTTTTTCGCAATTTTATTGAGCAGACCTTGCATGAATCCGTATCCTCCTGCGAATATATTGAAATTATGAAACAAACCGGGCTAAATAAAGTAAAGGCAGCAGTACGGGAAATCACCCAAAACCAGGACGAGATTGACTTAACCATGAAAATTTTTCAGATGTTTAGCTGCCTGGAGCTGCCGGTATTAGTCGGCGATAAGCTGCAAAGCCTTGCGCATTTTGACTACTATGACCGGGAGTGCCGTCACCGGTATCTCGACTGGGTGCTAAAATCTCTATTGCATGCATAAAGACCTGACTCTGATCCGCAAGGGAACCAGAGCCAGGTCTTTCACTTAGAAACGAAAATCACGTTTGCCATCGGTAAGTTCGGACAAATGCTCTACAGCAATTGCGCGAACCTTTTCATTGGTAATACGGGGAATTTCCTTGGCAATTACCTCTTCGCCCTTTGCCTTGGTGTCTGCCGAAGCATAATCCTCTAAATATTCCTTCAGCGTCATCAGGGCATTGGGCTGACAACAGTTAGCAATCTGCCCTGATTTCACCAGGCTCATAAACCGGTCTCCGGTGCGCCCTTCGCGATAGCAGGCAGTACAAAAACTCGGAATATAGCCCAGACTTAGCAACCAATTCACAATTTCATCCAGAGTGCGCCGGTCATTAACATCAAACTGTGCCGAATTATCATCTTCCGCTTCGGGTTCAACATAGCCGCCGACACTGGTGCTGGAACCGCCGCTAATTTGGGATACTCCCAATTCCAGCACACGCTCACGGGTTTTCTGCGATTCGCGGGTAGAAACAATCATGCCCGTATAGGGAACGGCAATCCGGAGCACAGTTACTATTTTCGCGAATATATCATCCGAGATGGCGTTGCTGAAATCTTCGGGATCAATATCATCTGCCGGGCGAATCCGGGGAACGCTGACGGTATGCGGGCCAACTCCCATAGCCGCTTCCAAGTGCTCGGCATGCATTAACAGGCCGACAAAATCATACCGGTACATATTTAAGCCAAACAAAACTCCAATGCCAACGTCATCTATGCCGGCTTCCATGGCACGGTCCATAGCTTCGGTGTGATAAGCATAGTCACTTTTGGGGCCGGTTGGATGCAGCTCTTCATATGCCTTTTGGTTATAGGTTTCTTGAAATAAAATATAAGTGCCAATGCCTGCATCCTTTAACTTGCGGTAGTTTTCCACCGTGGTTGCGGCAATATTGACATTCACCCGGCGAATGGCTCCATTCTTATGTTTTATGCTATAGATAGTTTTAATGCTCTCCAATACATACTCAATAGGATTGTTAACAGGATCTTCACCGGTTTCCAAAGCCAGGCGCTTATGCCCCATGTCCTGCAAAGCAATTACTTCACGTACAATATCCTCCTGCGAAAGCTTTTTGCGGGAAATATTCTTGTTTTTATAATGATAAGGGCAGTACACACACCCGTTAATACAGTAATTAGAAAGATATAAAGGCGCAAACATAACAATGCGGTTTCCATAAAGTTTTTGCTTGATTTCTTTTGCCAAAGACATCATTTTTTCGTTTTGTTCTTCCAGGTCACACTCCAGCAGCACCGCCGCTTCCCGGTGGGTCAGACCCTTACAGTCCCTGGCCCGTTCCAGAATGCTCTCGATTAGTTCTCGATTGCTCTTGTTTTTCTGCGCATAATCAAGCGTATCCAAAATCTCCTGATCGTCAATAAATTCGGTGGCAATTTTTGATTTGCAATTATACATAGTCAAGACTCCTTTTTACGCATTTTTTTCTATCTGAAAAAATCCCCTGCCTGCCCCGATGAAAACCGCTGCAAAGTCGTCCGGTAGAAAGTGAACACTCTTAACAAAATTAGTGCTTGCTATTTATCTGTGTTAGAAGCTAGTTTCGAATACACCGTTTTAATATTGACATGGGGAATCATTCCTAATTTGCCGGAAAGTGCACTGATGGTATCACTGGGAGCATCCATTACAATGCTGATCACGGAAACATTACGCTTGGGATAGGGAATTCCCATTCGGCCTACAATATAGGCGCCATATTCGTGAAGAATATCGTTTATTCTTTTGGCAGAATCCTTGTTTTCAACCACTATGCCAACTAACGCAATTCTCGTTTCCATAAAATAGCTCCTTTCTTCTTAATGCAAAAATCCTTGTACCCGAAGGCACAAGGATAGAAAGTCAATAATTAAGGAGAGCATCACAAAAATATGCTCCTCAATCTATCGCCGCTATTCTCTCGCCTTCTCATTCGGGACGTACCCTCATGGATTCAGCACGATAACTTTGTTCCACTCCAGACACCTAGGGTTTGCCGCAAGAAAGGTGAAAATCACTCAATCTCAGACAGCTTACCCAAATATTAAATAAATTGTACCATATTTTCTGACAAAATACAATGCTGAATTTTAAACAATCCCAAATCTCACCAGATGCCACACAAGTGTCCAGGATATTATTCAGCATCAGAGTTACGGTACTTTTCTAATTTTGCTGCCATTAAATAATTGCCGAAGGACATACAGCGTTTCCGCCGGATTCATCTCAGGTTCATAGCCTAATTGCACAAAGTCATACCGAACCCGCTCTTGTATATGGGGTGAAAGCTCTGTTAGTTTAGCGAATTCAGCAGAAATAGTTTTGATCTCATCACTATCCATCAAATTCAATACCTTTCTACTCTTTTCTAAACCAATCATAAGCAAAAAAGCCGCTGCTTTTTGTAGTTGAGTCAACACTAGACCTCCTTGCCCGGTACAACAACGCTCTTGTCATGTTAAATGAGCGCACAGCCACAATACTATCTAAGCGTCTCCCACTCGCTTTCCTTAAACCCAACCAAGACCTTGTCGCCAGTAATCAATATCGGACGCTTAACCAGCATCCCGTCAGTGGCCAAGAGCGCAAACTGCTCCGCCTCAGACATGGTTGGCAGCTTGTCCTTCAAACTTAGGGATTTATACAATAAGCCGCTGGTATTAAAGAATCTTTTCAACGGCAGCTTGCTTTTCGCCTGCCATTCCTGCAGCTCAGCTGCCGTCGGATTTTCTTCCTTAATATGCCGCTGTTCATAGCTGACGCCATTATCATCCAGCCACTGTTTTGCCTTTTGGCAGGTAGTGCATTTCGGGTAACATACAAAAGTAGTCATGTCAACTCTCCTCGCTAATTAAGTGCTATCTATTAGTATTGAACCATAAAGCCAATAGGGTCAACAGCCGTACCATTGACTCTGATTTCATAATGAACATGCGGTCCGGTACTTTTCCCGGTGCTGCCTACATAGGCAATGACCTGGCCTTTTTTCACATGTTGACCGGAGCTTGCTATAATGCGGGAATTGTGCCCATAAATAGTGGCAATGCCATTGCCATGATCAATTTGCACCAGATTGCCGTAGCCTCCGGCCCATTCACTGCGCACCACTGTGCCATCGGCAGTAGCTACAACCGGGGTATCCATACTGTTGGCAATATCAATTCCCGCATGCAATTCACTGCCACTGTCCAAAGGCGAATTACGCCAGCCAAAACCAGAAGTAACTTCGCCACTAACCGGCCAGATGGACGGCTTAGCCGCAACCTTATCACCGCCGTGTTCCAAACTGCCCGGAATGAGCACCTGTCCCGACCCGCCGGGCTGAAAAGGAACTAACTCTACTGCTGCACTACTGCTTACACTAAGTGGCTGGTGATTGTGGGCAAAAACTGCCCCCATTCCCAGGAGAATAAGTACCCCTAATAACGAAATAATCCATCTAACAGAAACAGGTACTGGCCTGCGCTCTGTGTTATTCTTAGTATGAGTTTCCTGCGGAGTATGCATTACAATGTTCCTTCCTTAAAGTAAATATAGCAGCCATAATAGTTGGGCAAAACCGCTAACTGCTATAAGGAAAAAATCCTATACTATACATTATAACGGAAATCCGTCTTTTTGGCTTTCTTTTAATGTTGATTTTTTCATTTTTTGCGTTACTACTTGACGGCAAAAATGAAAAGTGCGAACATAGTAGCTGTTACCGTATTATTATGGGAGGTGACTGCTATGAAAATGCTCACCAAGAATTCTCGCCTGCTCCTTGCACTAACGGTACTTGTCTGTGCAGCAGCACTGCTGCTGGCCGTCAGTTCCAAGCAACTGCCAACCGAACTTTGGCCCCGGCAGATAAGCCCGCAAGCGCCGGTTAACCTCACGGCCATACCGTTAGGCACTATAAATAAGCCAATACAGGTCACCCGGACAGGGTCCCTGGAAAGCGCAGCCTCTGTCCCGATTCATGCCGCATTCTCCGGCCACCCCAGTGAAATATATGTAACAGAAGGCCAGACAATCAAAGCCGGTCAGCCACTGCTTAAGCTCCAACCCTCTCCTTCGGCAGTCACACAACAGGCCGCAGTACCGTCACAGCAGCTGCAAACCAATTATGATAATGCCTTAAAAGAATATGACCGCTACCAAAAACTGTACGAAATCGGGGCCATTCCCCGGCGGCAAATGGAGAGTATCACCGCCAAGCTGCAAGAAGCCAAAGAACGCCTTGCTGCCACCGGAACCCAGTCTGCCGGCAGCATAACCGGCCCGACTACCATTACCGCTCCCATCGACGGCATAGTAACCGGCTTGGCCGCCGCTCCCGCTAAGGAGGTGCAGGCCGGTCAACTGCTGCTTTCCTTAGGCAGCGGTCAGGAAGTAGGCGCTGTTGTTCAGCTGGAACAAAAAGACCTGTATCTTGTCCAGTTAGGCACACCTGTTATCGTAGAAGCAGCGCAGCAAACTATCGTTGGTCAGGTTGCCAGCATTTACCCCCAAGTGGAGGCTAAACAAAATCCTGTTTTCCTTGCCCATATCAAACTCGCAAGTAAACCTGCCGAATCGCTGAAGGCCGGTATGCCCGCCACTATTCATATAAACACCGGTGAGACAGCCGTCGTCCCCGCAGTTCCCACAGCGTCAATTCTCCAGGACAGCCAGGGGCAAACCTATGTATACCTGGCGGTCAATGGTAAGGCTGTGCTTCAACAAATAAGCGTAGGCAAAACCATGGACGATTTCACGGAAATCACCTCCAGCCTGCCTGCAGAAAGCCTAGTCATAATAAGCAGCCTGGACAGCTTAAGAGATGGCGATACCATTACAGTAATCCAGCACCAATAGTGATACCAGGTGTAACGGTTCTTCACAGCCATTAACAATTAACGTTTTTCCTCAATATCATTACCGATATGCCTACCGCCTCGGTGTACCTGGCTTGAATATATGAATTCCGAAACATAAAGACCTCCTATGATAGGTTTAATCCTACCATAGGAGGTTTTATCTGCCTTTCGCAGCTTATTTCAAGTCTGTCTTGCCTTTTCGCGCGGCTTATCCTGTAGTATTGCCCTGCTCCAGACGAAAGCTACTTTCCGGGACAAAATTTATATATCACCCTACGCTTCTTCCTTCATAACCGGAACCGATGTCTTGGGAAAAACCCTGCCATCCACTAAAAGACCATTCTTGGTCAGTTGCCGGATTACTTGCTCTTGCAAATTAAAAGCGTTTACAAAGCCTTCAAGCGGCATTACCAGGCGCTGCGTAATTTCCTGCCTTTCCTGCCCGTCTCCCGGCTGCAGCGACATCAAGTCAAACCGCACCAGATTGCCGGTAATGTGAACCGCACCAATACCATCTGCAAATAAATCACTTTTCATAATATTACCTCCGCCTATTTATTCTTGAGAATTGATTTCCATAAAGATGTAAATCGCTCTAATTTGATCAGGCATAACACCCAGATCCTCTACTGCTGTCAGAATGCCTGTAGCAAGTACGGCTTTACCCGGTTCCCTGTTGTCCCCGGTTATGGTTGTCAATGCCTGCTGATCAAGGGGATGCACGGTGACTATACCGTTGCCGAAAGCCACTTCAAAGGAGCCTGTTGCTTCCGTCTTGTAAACCATACTAAATCCTTTGTTCACATCTGGTGCCACTTCATCCAGCCTGGGAATAGTCACACTCTGGGCTGAAGGCAGAATGGAGAGTTTATCAGGGTTGTAGTTAATGGTGTAGATGCCGTCCAGTTTCTGCTCACCGCTGTTAGCATACAGCACCGGTACAGCGCCCGATGTCCGCCGTTCACCGGCAATGTCTCTTTCTTCACCGTTTGGCCTGTCCAGCCGGAGGGCAAAACCGCCATTTTCGGTTGCAAAGATATGATTACTGGACGACCCGCCGGTCTGAATGGTCACATCACCGGTAACACCGGACGGCAATCCGGAAATGCTGCCGGTATTAACAGGCGGCGTCATATCCGGCCATTCCGGCAGCGCGGGGAACAGATTGCCGCTGCCGGGCAGACCGGGAGTGATTCCCGACAGATTGCCTGGCTTGGGCTGCGTGGTGGTTTGCGCTTCCCGCTGCGCTATTTCCTCCGGACTTAAGCCTGCCCGAGTAATGGTCAGCGTGCCGTCCACATACTTGAAGGTGTAGTTGTCGGCCTTAAAATCGCCGTCGATATCGATTATATAGCCACCGACATTGACAGCACCGTCGGCAGTACCACCGTACTTCACGCTGCCTGAGGTAATGATGCCGCTGGCCGCGCCGCTTGCATCACCCTCGCCGGCGACAAAGCCGCTGCAGCGCGCCTCGTGCGTACCACTGACATAGGCGCTCCCGTCATATGTCTTCTTATGGTCGTTGGCGGTGACCGTCACTTCCTTGGGGGTAATGGTCAGCATGCCGTTCTCATACGTGAAGGTATAGTTGTCAGCCTCAAAATCACCGTCAATATTCAAGGTGTAGTTGCCAACATCCTTGTTGGCGCCGCCTGTATCCCATACGCTGCCTTTTTTAATCACACCTTTGTCCTCGCCGGTGACAAAACCGTCATAGCTCATGTCGCCTGCGCCGCCGCTATAGGTCTTACCGTCATATACCTTGGTTTGGTCGCCGGCCTTGACGGTCACTTCCTTTTTGGTGATCTCCAGTATGCCGTCCACATACTTAAAGCTGTAGTTGTTGGCCGCGAGATTGCTGTTGGCCTCGTCAATGCCGATGGTATACTCACCGGCATTTTTTGCGTTGTCCGCACTGCCGCCGCCGAATTTGACGGTGCCGCCGAGACCGACATTGCTTGCATTCTCACCACTGATAAAGCCGCTGTAATCCCAGCCATTGCCGCCGGTAAAACCGTTGCTGCCTATATAGTGCTGCCCATCATAAATTTTGCTGTAATCCTTGGCGGTAACAGTCACTTCCTTCGGCGTGACATAGAATTCCGTTTCAACCTTATAGTTCAGCGGATTGAGACCGTTATAAACCACTTGCAGCGCCGCGTCGCCATTGCCGGTGCCATAAGCTGTACCCTTAACGCCATCCCGGTAGTTGACACCGGGTTTTGTGCCACTGCCGACACCAGAACCCCAGTTGTACTTGGTGGATTCCTTTTGGTCTGTGTTCCAGTCACCGAGGAAAGCATCATCCAAGGCTTGACGCTGGGCCCAGTCGGCGATTTCCACCTTGAACTGACCGCCGTTAAAGAACTCCGCATTGCCACTGCCATACACCTTTTCGCCATAAATTTTGGCTACAGGCTGATACTTGTGTGTAGTGCCGTTGCCGACATACGTGCCAGGGAGGGTAGTAACCTGATCATAATCCGTGCCATAGCGGCGGAAATCACCGGTCAGCTTGCCATAGTTATCGCCCAGGGAATCTTCGGTGGAAATAACCCAGCGGCTGCTACCAGGATCAATCATATCCTTGGAGTTTGTCCTGGTATTATTGTTGGTAAAATGACCGCCTTCAGCCGTCAGATAGACCGGCGTATCACCATGGGAAACCACCTTGCCATTTTCACCCAGCACTAGATTACCGTCTTTTGTCCAAACTGTGATATTCTGTCCAGAGGCGCCGGTGGTATTGCCGTCTACCGTACCGCTAATTGTCAGTCCGCCGCTGTCTTTAATGTCAATGCCCTTGCCGGCAGTGATATTGCCCAGCTTGCCGATGGTGTTGCCCTTGCTGTTGAAGCTGATGGTATTGGTTGTGGAAGTGGCTGTCAGGGTCTCGACATTTGTTACTGTGCCGGGAACAGTAATCGCACCCTCTTTGGTGGTCACAGTCAGATTATTGCCGGACAGGTCGAGGTTTTTACCTGTGGTCACAGTCACCATGCCGCTACCGTTTTTGATAGTAAGATTATCAGTTACTTTAAAATTGTCATTTACGGTGATCATACCGGTGCCATCGTCCCGGCCAATATTGATGTTCTTAAAACCGTCTTCAAAAACGCGGTCTGTGCCATCAAACCAACCGCTGTCCAGGTTCAAATCCGATGTACCGCCACTGCTGCCCAAGTTGATATTCGTCTCTTCCGAATAGGTTTTAATGGTGAGATCGCCGCTGCTCTTGATCTTGCTGCCCTTGGCAATCGTCAGCTTGTCAGCCGTCAGGGACACATCACCTGTACCGGCATTGATTTTGGCATCAATGTCAACCCATTTGCTCTCAACGGTAAAGTCATTGTCGTTGGTATTAATATTCCCCCGGACATTTACTTTGCCTGTACTGGTCGTTTCACTTGCCTGACGGATGATAACCGTATCGGTAAAACCGGTTGTGCCAATTTGATACAACGTGCCTGTGCCGTCAGGCCGGCCAATAATGATTTTTCCGTCGCCGCGATCCCTAAACACCCGCTTGGCTGTAGTACCGTCAAAATATCCCGACTTCAGGAACAGTCCGTCTCCTTCCTTTGTTTCACCAAGATACAAGTCCCGTTCCTTAGTCAGAGTCTGCAGGATCAGATCACCGGTGCCGGAAATCGGAGCCTGTGCTTGATTGTCGTCACCTGCCAGTTCAAGATTATCCACCGTCAGTGTCAGTGTACCGCTGCCAGTATCAATGGTACTGTTGGCTTCGGTCGTCAGTGTGACTGTCCGGAATTCCAGGCTGTTATTGCCGGCCGTGATGGAAGCGTTTTCCTTTACGGTAATGCTGCCGCCAGTTCCCGGTGAGCGGATGGTGGTCGGGTCAACAAAGGTCAGACTGCCGCCGATTTCTACTGCGCCGGTGCCATCCTCGCGTCCCAGGTAAACGTGCTCAAAGCCGTCCTTGAAAATCTGGCCGTTAAACAAGCCTGCGCCTAACTGCAGCGTACCCGCGCCGGTGCCAATACCCAGCGTGGTGGCGGAATTATACTGTTGCACATTCAAGGTACCCTTACCTTGTACGATGCCGCCGCCAAAGGTCATCTTGTCTGCTGTCAGCGTGATATTGCCATTTGTCGCGTGCGTCGCTTTAATATCCTTGTTTACTGTCAGCCCAGCCGCCTCGGTAGTCTCCAGCACCACCGCATCGCCGCTGCCGCTGGCAGTAATGCCGCTTACCGTGCCGTTGGCAGGAGTCGCTATTTCGCCAATTATCAGCGTTTCAGCTTTTACCTTGACCTGCTGCGCGTTGGCAGCCAGTGTGCCGATTTGGTTGGCGGAGGCGGTCAGGTTATAAGTTCCTCCTTGCAAGGCCAGGCTATCGGCAGTAATGATTCCATTTGTCTGACTGGCTGAGTTGCTGGCATTCAATGCCAGTGTTTTGCCATCCAAATTGGCATTGCCTTCAAAGACAATATTTTGGGCGATCAGGGTAGTATTTTGTCTGGAAGAGCCAAGATCAAAATTATTTACATAGATACTACCTTGATTGGTATTACCGATACGGTAATGATCGAAGGTGGTATCAAAGGTATTGGTTAATAAATTATTTGTCAGCCACAAGCTTCCTGTCCCATTCTGTACATTGCCCAGGGAAATAACCTTACCACCATTATAGGTAGCGATACCCAGTGTACCGGAGCCTTTGACGGTCTTGGAACCTGTCAGACTGCTCAGGTCATCGGTATACAGATTAATTGTACCGCTGCCGGCGTCAATGACGCCTGTGCCAGAGGAATTGTTGATTTTATTAGCTTTCAGTGTGACTTTATTCGAGCCGTTTACGTTCAGACCACCACTGCCGATTTTGATCTCACCGGTAGCGCCGTTTTGAACGGTGACACTGTTATCGACGCTGACGCCGTCAATGGTAACAAGGCCAGTGCCGCTTGCATTGCCTAAAGTCAAGTCTTTAAACTCATTGCCGAACAAGCCGCCGTTGAGCTGTGCCTGAGTAATGACCAGGCCAGTGCCGCTGCCGTTATTATTCACGTCAAGAGTTACCGCCGCATCGCGCGGCCCCAGATTCAGAGTGCCCTTGCCAGTGATGTTGGCGATGCTGTCTGACGTTTCGGTCAGCTTATTTGCCGCAAGAGTAAACTTGCTTTCCACATCGCTGCCGAGATCAATTTTAGCATTTGCTCCCAGCGCCAGTTCATTGCCGCTGACTGTGACGTTTACATTGCTGCCATTGATCGCGATGCTCGCACTGTCATTCAAAGTGACCGTATTATCGGCCGTAATATTGACTATTGCGCCACTGCCGCTCACTGTCAGGCTCTTGCCGCTGTTCATGGTAAAGTTGCCGCCGCTGATATCCACCTCTGTACCGTCGCCGCTAATACCTACATTGCCTTGTACCGTCACACCGTAACTGCCTGCCCCGGAAGCCACTTTTACCGATTTATTGATGCTGCCCTCGTCAAAATACACATCCTGCTTGCCGGTAACCGCAAATTCCTTGAAGCCGGTGAGCACATTATTAATTGCCGTATAGGTGATCTTATAGCCGCCGCCGGCAGTATCATAGGTATCGCTGATATAGATGTCTTTAGTGTCAGGCACCTTGATGGTCAGATCGCCGGTACCGTTCACTTTGCCTGCCAGACCGCCCAGACCACTCTTCAGGTCAAGATGAAGGTTACGAACGTATATGTTGGAACCGTTGGGCAAGGTGGCCTGATCGGCGGTGATGGACAGGTCTTTATAGGGGGAAGCCGAGCCTATCTTAACCGTGCCGGACAGGTTGGCACTGGCAGTCGTCCTGATATCCAGATTGGATGAGAAAGTAGTATTATGAATATTGATATTGCCGCTATGATCAACTGTATCAAATTTTTCCGTCAGGCGTCCCAGGATGATTTTACTATAATCGCCGCCCAGTACATCGCCAGAATTGAAATAGTCCGATCGCAGATAGAGGTCAGAGTTGTTATCCGTGCCGCCCACCTGAATGGTCTTGGTGGGAGTCTGGCTGTAGAGGTGAAGTTCACCGCCAGTCCGTACGCTCTTGTTCACCGTCATGCGGTCGGTTGCCAATTCTACCTTGCCGGTGGCGGTAATACCGTCAACACCGCCCACTGTGCCGATGCTCAAATCTGTCCCATTATACAGCTTCAGGCTGCCCACCTTAGCCGCAACGGTGCCGATAGCATTGGTGGCGGAGGATAGGTTAAACGCGCCGCTGCCATTGCCATCCAGCAGCAGGTTGTCTACAGACAATGCTGATGAATCATTCTGAGTCAGCGATTTAACCTTAAAGGTCAGGGTCTTACCGGTCGTCCCGGTGATAGTGGCCCCATTATTAATGGTTGCCACGCCGCCGGGACTGCGCACCGTCAGGTTAGTGGACGGTACCGTAAAGCTGTCAACCGATACCGCACCGGTGCCACTCTCATGGCCAATGGTGACATTGGTGAACTGGCCGGCGGCAATTTTTGTCATGCCATCATTATCTACCGACAGCTTGCCGGCATCAGCCGTGCCGCCGATTTGCAGTTCCCGCCCGAGTGTTTTCGGAGCAATGAGCAATTGTCCGCCAGTTACGGCGTCAAACTTGGCATTGGTCCAGTTGGTAATGGCATCCGCGCTCAAAATCAGGTCGCCGCTGCCTGCTTCGACAGTGGCCGTATTTGTAAAGTCAATCGTGCCGGCATCCAGCTTCAATTCCTTGTTGTTTGTCCGCAAATCGGCGCCTGTGGTAAAGGTAATCCGGCCGGTTGCACCGCCGGCTTGAACGGTCAGCTTGTCCTGTACGGCAAGCTGGCCGACATTAACTGTACCTGTGCCGTCCGTCCGGCCGATGATGATTTCACTGAAGCCGGGAGTAAACCGATTAAAACTCGTTTGTATTATCTGTAAATCGCCGGTGCCGGTGCCCACGCCAATCGTGCCGTTTGCCGTTGAGGTATCAATAATTAATTTCCCTGTACCGGATACCGCACCGTTCATCACTCCCCAAGTGTTTGACCGGAAGTAAATATCTCCGGCACCGGCCATAACCTTAGCGGTGGTATTAGCCAGTTCAAGCTTGCCGGTCTGTGCCGTCAGCGCGACCTTGCCTCCCTTACTGTCAACAATGCCGTTGTCCAGGACAATATCCTTCCCGGCGTTAAAAGTTACATTCAGCTTGCCGGCGGTCGCACCGATGGTTGCACCGGAATCAACTGCAATATTGCCGCTGCCGGTGTTAGCGGCAGCAACAGTCAGTGTATTCGTTCCGCTGCGGCTGGTAATATTCTTGCTGATAGTAACACCGCCAGCAGTCGATTTCAGTGTGCTGTCGCCGGCAATCGACAGACCGTTGGCGCCTCCTGCCTCACCTACGGTGAAGCTGCCGGCATTGGTAAAGGCTACGCTTTTCACACTGCCTGCCAAATTACCGACTGCATTGGCGCCGCTTAAGCTAAACACAGCATTATTGCCCTGCAGGTTCAGTTCGCCTGCCGTGATGACGCCCATGCCACCGCTGTCAGCGCCGGTTTTCAGCGTTACCGTATTGGTTCCGGCGTTGAGCGCACCGGCAATGTTTATCTTGCCGTTTGTGCCAGTTGCTTGCAGTGTCACGTCATTGCCGAAGGTGGCGTTGTTGACAGTGATAGCGCCAGTACCGGAATCATGACCAATTACGGTTTTGTCATAACTTTTAAATATTGAACTGGCATAGCCGGAGAACAGATTGCCTGTTAAATCCAGGCCGCCACTGCCAGACGTACCGACAAAGATATTACGGGTAGCGTCTTTGGTTTGCAGCGTCAGTGTACCGCCTGTACTGCCTGTTACCCGCGCTGCGCTGTCAAACGTCATAGCATTGCCAATCAGCGTGGTATTTGCTGCCGCTATAGCAGCGCCACTCTGCAGTGCAATCGCCGTGCCGTTGCCGTTGGTTTGTGTATTTTCACCGCTAACGGTCAGCAGCCCCGCTCCGGCATCAATGGTGCCGCCCAGCTTGACGCCAACGCCGCCGCTCGCTACGTTGTCTTTCTTGCCGTAGATGCCGATAGCGCCGCCGCCGCTGCTTAACTCACCAGTCAGCGACACCCCCGCCGCATCGGTGGTATTGGAGTTAGTTAAGCCATACAGGGTAATACTGCCGCCGCCAGTGGTGATGCTGCCCTGAATATCCACACCGGGTGTATCGTCATTCGTCGTATTTTTAGCATAGCCGGTTATGCCGGTGCCGCCATGGAGCAGTACCGTGCCGCCGTTGGTCGTAATCTGCTTGCCGCTGTTTAGCTTGATCGCGCCGCCGGCTGTGTTGTCAAAATCGGCATGCAGATCCAGGTTTAGCTTGCCGCTGCTAGAAGTAATGTCGGCATCAACGGTGATATTATTATGTGCTTTTAAAATCAGCGTTGCGTCACCGCCGGCAGTCTTGACAATATTACTGCTTACCGTAATATTACCGTCTTCGATTTCGCCACCGGTTGTTGTGGTAGTGATTGTCACACCGGTGCCTGTATTTAACGCGCCGCTGACCGCAGCTGCGCTGACAGCCGGACCGCTCAGGCCGCTGCCGCTGTCGCTGATAATCACATTAATCGGATCAAGCAGCCATTCGCCGCCCTGGCCCTTGGACGCTGAAGCGTTCACACTGGCGGTATTCCCCACCGCCAGCACATGGCCGGAGGTCTCAACCTTGCCACCGTCGCCGCCGTTTGCACCGCCTCTGGCGCTGACCGCGCCGTTAAAGCGGGTGGTGCCGTCAGACCAGACGGCTACGGTGCCGCCTTGGCCGTTATCAATGGCGTCAGCCACAATGGCTGCTCCGTTATGTATTGTGACCGTCCGGGCATGTGGCGCGTCGCCCGTCCCCTGCCAGTCGCCGCCGACGCGGACGTAACCGCCGCCGATGCTGCCGGTGACGTCAAGCTGCGTGCCTTCACCCAGCGTAATATCCTTGCCAAAGATATCAATATTGCCGCCCTTGCCGGTCATGGCGGAGGCGTCAATGACGCCGGAATTATGCACCGTGCCGTCAGCGGCGTGCAGTGCTACGCTGCCGGCTGCACCGTCCAGGCTCCTGGCACGGATGATACCATTCTGGTTAACAACGGCGGAAGTCAGGTCCTGCCCGGCTTTAGCCGTCATCAGGACAAGGCCGCCGTCGGCTTCGATGAGTCCTTTGTTGTCAGCTACGGCCTTGAGCGCACCTTCGCCCAGGGCAAGCTGCACCTTGCCGTCACCGTTAAAGTCAAGGGTGGCCTGGTTGCCGGCGCCTAAGATGACACTGCCCTTTTTGGCCACAATGATGCCTTCATTTTTCACTTCCGGCGCCAGAAGAGCAACCAAGCCCTGATTTTCGGCAACAATCTGCCCCTGATTAATGACACTGCCTGAACTGCCTTGATTGGCGAAAGCATAACGGCCGGCCATGAAATCGGCATCGGTGATGCTAAGCGTTGTGGCCACCAGACCGCCGACATTGACTTGCGCGCCGGGGGCGAAATAAACGCCGTTCTGGTTGACCAGAAATACTTTGCCGTTGGCCGACAGTTTGCCGAAGATGGCGGACGGGTTGCTGCCGATAACGCGGTTGAGGGCTATCGAATTGGCTCCCGGTTGGAAAAACCGTACGGCTTCATGGGCGGCAATGCCAAAGGACTGCCAGTTGATGGCCGCCAGGGCTGTCTGCTGTTGAATGGTCATGACCGAACCAGCCTGATTGATAATGGCCGAACCGGCTGTTACCTGACCGTCTGTCGGCAGGGCATACGCCGGCTGTGGCAGCAGTCCCTGCCACAGGAAAGCCGCTGCTGCCGCAATGCGGGCGCCTTTTTTCAGAAGATTTTTCAGACTGTTTTGCGCTTGCATTCGGCGCAGCCGGGCGCGGCGTTGTTTGCGTGAAATACGCATAATTGTGTTGACCTCCTTTTCCTAGTATCCGTCATTTTCGCTTAGAAGAATTTATACAGTTGGAACCAAAAGCGTCCCGACTTATCGTCATCAGATTGCGCTTCCTCGGAACCAAGCTTCCACGAATAATGCAGGCGGGCCGCCCAATTGTTTTCCCGGCTCCAGTTAACCCCCACACCCATACCGGAAAGTGACCGGCGGTTGGATTCAGTGCTGATAGCCAGAGGATATTTATTCTGCGAAACTGAACCGGCATCTACGAAGGTGATGAACTGCCAGGTGTCTTTTGCCCCTTCTTTGGCCGGCAGGTTCCAGCGCAGCTCGGCCATTCCTATCCAGCCCTCATCCCCGGATGCTTCGCCGACAGGGTAGGCGCGGACTCCGTAGGGGCCGCCCAGATACATTTTTTCTGACGGATCCAGGTTCTCGTCCGCCCATTGATAGCTATAGGTCAGGTAGAGGGCCAGGCGTTCGCGAATATGCTGCAAACGTGTAAGATTGAGGTTGTACTTGCCGAATGAACCGTTAGTGTGCAGGCCGGTAACCGCGTCGGCGTCAGCAAGCCGGCTGTCCGCATCGCGCAGGTCAAGATCGCCTTTGGTATAAGTAAAGGAATAGGTGTTGCTACCGCCGCCCTGCCAGGTGTCCAACGTATCGCCGTTGATGCCAATGACCCAGTTGTTGGCATGCTTGCGGCTTTTGTAGTTAAGCAGTTCCACTTCATCTTTCAGGTCCTTGGAGTCAAAGCGGATTTGGCCATACCAGTTGGCATTGCGGGAACGCTGAAGGTTTTTCTGATATGACAGGCTGAGTGTGTCGGCTGTGCCGGTGATCCCCAAGACGGTAAAGGGTCCGCCTAAGAGATAATTTGATCTGGCATAACTGATGCCAAACCGGCTGCCCTGATCAAGCGCCGGAGTGGTATAAGAGATGCTGCCGTTTTTCTGGCCGTTGCCGGTATACAGGCCGCTGACAGTCAACAGGTCGCCTTCTTTGAAGGGATTGGCCCGGTTGACCAGCGCCGTATACTGAGTTCGACCGGTATAGCGGTAGCCACCATTGTCCACACCCACATAACCCCAGGTTTCCTTGCCTTCCGGCTTTACATTGATGGTCAGGGTGGTGGTTCCCGGCTGAGACCCGGCCTGCAAGGAAGTCTTGGCTTCCGCACCTGCCAGATCACCGATCAGCCATACCGCCCGTTCAAGGCTCTTTTTTTCCACAATGGCGCCGCTGGCTACTTTGCCCAGTTCCCGCTTGATGGCATTGTCATGGATCTTTGTTTCATTATTGATAATAACCTGATCATACCGACCGGGTTCAATCGCGATATTGATCTGGCCGTTGGCAAAATCCTGGGCCGGAATGTAGGCAAAGGCCACAAAGTAGCCCTTGGAACGCAAATAACGGGTAATGCTATCGGCTTGCTGTTCCAAATCCTTGATGGTAGCTGGTTTGCCAATGCTATCGTCCAATAAGGCTGCCAAATCACTGTCAGTTGCCAGCTCCTGCCCGCCGCTGAAGCGGTACTGGCTGACGACAACGGTCGGGCTATCTCCCCCTTGCCCGGCAGCATGACCGGCAGGCATAAATAAGCCTGTCCCCATCAGCAGCGCAACCGCAATACTCGCTATTTTTCTTGTTTTTTTCCCATATCTATGGCTTCGACTCATGATTAATCTCCATCCCTCCCTCGAAATATGACAAACTATGTCATGGTAATGATAGAATTATACAAAAATACTACTGCTTTTACATTATCTCTATGGATGGAATTTCCATCACTCAAATATCCCTCAGAGATAAGCAACGGAAATAGAAAAAGAACCTGGCTTTAAGCCAGGTCCCTTTTCCCCATGTAAATCGTAAATGAAATGGTAATATATCAATCAGTGTAGGTCTCTTCCGTCTCCGGTTTCACTTTAAACCATACCGCATACATTGTCGGCAAAACAAGCAGCGTCATAATAGTTGCGCCAAGCAAGCCACCGCTAATCGCCACTGCCATTGGTCCCCAAAAAGTACTTGGAACCAAGGGAAGCATTCCGAGTATCGCTGCCGCTGCCGTAAGCAGGATAGGACGAAATCTCACGATGGTTGAATTAATGATGGCGTCCCATGGTTTCTCGCCTGCTTTGCGGTGCTGTTCAATCTGATCGATCAAAATAACCGAGTTGCGAATGATCATCCCGCTAAGCGCTAAGATTCCAAGCTCAGCCACAAACCCCATCGGCCGCATGGTCAGCAGCATGGCCACACTGACTCCGATGATGCCGAGAGGTGCGGTAAGCAGAGTAAGCACCATCAAAGATACTTTTTGCAGTTGAAGCATAAGCAATACCATAATAACCACGATCATCACCGGAACGGTTTTGAGCAAAAATCCGACAGAGGTTTTACTATTTTCAGACGCTCCCCCAATGTCAATGCTATAGCCGGGCGGAAGGCTCTCACGTACCGGCTTAAGGCTTTCATAGATTTCTTTGGTAGCGTCATTGCCGGTTATACCGGCAACTACATCGGCTTGTACGGTAATTGTCGGCTTAAGGTCATAGCGCCAGATTAACCCGTCTTCCGCATCATAGCTGATATTGGCAATTTGCTCTAATGGTACAAATTTGCCGTTGCCAATGTGTACCGGCAAATCTTTAATACTGGCCAAAGTTTTGCGGTTCTGGGCGTCAATGCGAAATACAATGCCGACTGTTCGATCTTGCTCGTAAAACTCGGCAATGGTGGCGCCAGACAATTGGGTCTGTAAATCCTGCGCCAATCCGTGGCTGTTAATTCCCAGCATTCTCGCCTTATCCTGGTCAACAGTCAAACGCATGACCTTGCTTTTTTCATTCCAGTCAAAATTGATATTTTTCAGGCTGGGGTCTTCCGCCATAGTATCCCTTACCTGATTGGCGAGCTCCCGCACCTCTTCATGGTCATAGCCGGTAACCCGCAGCATAACAGGATACGCAGAAGGCGGACCGGTCTGAATTAGCTTGATATTCCCACGTACATTTTCAAATTGCTCGTTAAATAGCTGCTCCAGTTTATGATTCAAAGTTTTACGGGCTTCCACATCTTTGGCTACAATAATAAACTGGGCAAAGTTATTGGCCGGCAACCGGGGTTCGATGGTAAGAATAAATCGCGGCGATCCCTTGCCAACATAATAGCTGTAGCTCTCGATATCAGGATCACCGGTCAGACTGTCGGCAAACTTTTGGGCCTCCTGTTCAGTTGCGGCTAAGGATGAACCTTCCGGCAATGTCATTTCCACCAGCAATTCAGGCCGGATTGAGGGTGGAAAAAATTCCTGTCTCACAAACCCTAATAAAAAGATAGAACCGATAAAACAGGCTGCCGTTGCGCTGAGCACTGCTTTTTTATGACTGAGGCACCATACAAGTATTTGCCGGAACATCCGGTAAAACTTGGTGTCATGGATATTGTGGCCTGGCGTTGCCGCATGTTTGGGTTTAATTAACCGATAACCCAGCAGGGGTGCAACCATAACCGATACAATCCAGGAAATCAAAAGCGCGATGGTGATAACCGGAAAAAGACTGCTGGTAAACTCGGCTGCCATGCCTTTGGAAAAACCGATCGGGATAAAGCCTGCACAAGTAATCAGCGTGCCTGTAAGCATCGGAAAGGCAGTGGCCGTATACGCATAGCAGGCCGCCTCAAAGCGTCCCCAGCCTTCCTCCAGTTTCACCGTCATCATCTCAATGGCAATAATCGCATCATCAACCAATAATCCTAAGGCCATAATCAGCGCGCCCAGCGATACTTTGTGCAGAGCGATGCCCATACTCTCCATGAAAACAAAGATTCCGGCAATAACCAGGGGAATACACAGAGCCACTACAATGCCTGATTGAACACCAAGACTGAAGAAGCTGACTGCCAACACAATGATGATAGCTTCGCACAAGGTTTTCACAAATTCATTGATGGAGTCTTTAACCACCTGGGGCTGATTAGATACCTGGCTTAATTCCATGCCAAGAGGCAATTCTGCTCTAATCACCGCAGCAGTTTTCGTCAATTCCTCTCCCAGATCAAGGATATTTCCCCCATCGGCCATAGAAAGCGCAATACCGATCGCCGGCTGCCCGTTAAAATACATTTTCGGTTCAATGGGGTCAGCATAGCTGCGTTCAACCCTGGCGATATCACCTAGCCGGAATGTCCGTTCATTTACCCTGATCGGCATATTCCGGAGAGCTTCAATGTTCTCAAACAGCCCCGATACCCGCACATATACATTGTCTGAGGATGTTTCCAGCATGCCGGAAGCCGCCATCGCGCTCTGCGCTTTTACCGCCGCAATGATAATACCGGGGTCGATTCCCAGCCCCGCAAGCTTGCTGCTTTCCATTTCAACATAAATTTTTTCTGCTTGTACACCGACAAGTTCAACCTTCTTTACATCATTTACAGCCAGCAAAGTCCTGCGAATTTGCTCGGCTTCTTCCCGCAGTTCCTCGTAACTGTATTCAGCTCCTGTGAGAGCATAAATATTGCCAAATACATCATCAAACCGGTCATTGAATGCAGGACCGATTACGCCTTGCGGCAATGTGCCTTTGATATCATTAACCATATTGCGTACTTCAAGCCAGGTTGGCCGGATGTCTTTTGCCGGCATCGCTTCGTTTAGATTTATATAAATAACGGCTTGCCCTGGTTTTGAATAGCTTTTAATATAATCTAATCCAGGAGTATCCTGGATCTTTTTCTCGATTTTATCGGTTACCTGTTCTTCTACCTCTCTGGCACTGGCTCCCGGCCAGGCGACCGACACCACCATCTGCCGGATGACAAAATCAGGGTCTTCCATTCTGCCTAAGTTCTGATAGGAAAATATGCCTGCCACAAAAACCAGGAAAACGAAAAAATACACGAGTTGTTTATGTTTAAGCGACCACTCTGTCAGATTAAAATTGCTCATTGCCGCACCTTTTGTCCTTCCCGCAGTTTTTGGACTCCGGCAGTAACAATCACATCTCCTTGCTGCAGGCCTTCAAGAATCTGAATCCTGCCATCACCAAAAACACCGGCTTTCACCGGACGCAAACTTACGATCCCGTCGTTAATCACCCATACATTTGGTGTATCACCAGTCTGATAGATGGCTGTCAGCGGAATATACACCGCCTGCTGACCGCTGGAATCTGCCACCGCTACACTGGCAGTCATCCCTAACTGAATATCCGGCGGCGGATTGATTAGGCTGATTCTGACTTTATAGGTTCTGGCCACCTTGTCTGCCACCGGGGAAACCTCTCTGACAGTTCCCTCTACAGTAACACCCGGCAGTGCCCAAAAGCTGACCCGGACTTGCCGGGTATTACGCATTTCGTCAATGCGATTTTCCGGTACATGGATTTCAATTTCCCGTTCACCATCTGTCACCAGGGTAATAACCGGCTGACCGGCACTCACTACTTGCCCGGCTTCGGCATGTATGCCGGAAATGACACCGGCGCTATCGGCCAGCAAAGTGCTGTAGCCCAGTTGATTAGCTCCCTGAGTATACTGGGCAGTTGCCTGGCGGGCATTAGCTAAGGCCACCTCATATGCATTCTGGAATTGATCCAGTTGCATATGGCTGACCGCCCCTTCTTCATATAACTTCCGATAACGCGCGAGGTTGGCCTCGGCTAAACTCAGCTGGGATTTGGCCGAAGCGACCTGGGCTGAAGTAATAGTTACCGTTTGAGTGATGTCTTTCGCGTCGATTTCCATTAGAACATCCCCTGAATTAACTACACTGCCAAGCTCTACACTGCGTTTTAAAATTTTCCCGCTGACCTGGAATGCAAGCTGTGTCTCATATCTTCCCCGCACTTCGCCGGAATAAGCGGCTTCTTGCCCGGAAGCAGTCAGGTTCACTACCTGTGAGCGAACACGCGGCATCTCTTCCTTGACAGGCTCCGTTTTAGAGCATCCCGTAAGACTGACCGATACAAGCAAAAGCAAAATCACGCCACAGTTAACCATGGACTTTTTCATGGAAAATCCTCCCCCTACCCTGGATTCACTTCTTTACAAGCCCATTGACAATAAAATCAATAAGCTCCCCGGTATACTTCTGCTCATTCTGCCCCTGGCGAAGCGGCCCTGTACGAGCATAGCTGAAAGCTTGGAATAACTTAAATCCGGCATAAGCCACAATCGTTTCATCAACATCACGAAACTTCCCCTGCTGCTTGCCTTCGCGAATAATCCGGGCAATCAGTGAAATAATCTCTTCATCAATCATTTCATGATATTTTCTGTTGACAAAAGCCAAATACAGCTCGTCATCTTTTAATATTTTGGTGATAAAGTTATCTTGGTTAAAGTACGCTATTGACTGGCGGATTAACAGCACCAGCCGTTCAAGCGGGTCAGACACCCCGTCTATTTGCGCAAATAGCAGCTCTATCGTTTTATGACATTCACGTGAAAGCAAACATTGGAACATGTCCTCTTTGTCCGTAAAATGTTCATAAATTGTTTTCTTGGAAATTCGGCAGTCTTTACTGATTTCATCCATAGTCGTCTTCTTAAAACCAAAACGTTCCATTCGTTCCTTGGCCTTATCAAGGATAAGGCTCTTTATGTCATTCACTGTATTCCTCCTCGTATATATTACTAACCGCATGTTATTATCTTCCCTACCTATAAACCATTATAGTGTTTTAGTTTCCAAAAATCAATAGCCAGTTTGGCAGCTTCGTTCATCCGGTGGAACAAGCGTTATCCAACAGCTAAGGCAACAAGCCCGAGCAGCATAACGCCCGCCCCGGCCAATCTGATTTTGAAATCGCTTTCTGACAGAAGTTTTGCACCAAGAATAGCGCCAATCAAAATACTGACTTCCCTGGCCGGCGCAATATAACTGACAGGACTGAATACCATGGCCGTTAACACAAGAATATAGGCCAACGGCGATAGTATAGCTACCCCGATGGCTTCTTTTTTATGCGCTGACCATTGTTCTTTAACCTTATCCCAGTTTTTCAGAGAATAGGGTGTCAGCAAAATGACCCGCCCGACATTGGTGGACCAATCCATCAGCAGCGGCGGAATCAAATAAGTACTGACGGCAACTTTGTCTACGACGGTGTAGCCGGCAATTGCGGCACCACAAAACAAAGCATAGAGAATGGATTGGCGGGCGCTTTTTTCTTTCTTGCCAAAAGGGTTGCCCGTAATAACGAGAATTCCGATACCGATGAATACAGCACCGGTTAAAGCCATCACCGTAGGCTGTTCCCCCAAAAGGAAAATTGCCGTTATTACCGAAAGCAATGGCCCGGTCCCCCTGGCAAGAGGATAGATAACTGAAAGATCACCAAAGCGGTAACCTTTGTCCAGTAAAATGAAATATACCGAGTGCAGCACAGCGCTGCCCAGAATCAATGCAATTTGATAGGTACCGATAAGCGGTTTTTCCACTACCATCACCCATAACGCCAACGGAAAATACAATACGGTTGACAGAGTGGCAAAAATCCAGATAAAGGCAGTACCGCCGCACGCTTTTTTGGCCAGGAGATTCCACCCCGCATGGCAAAATGCGGCTATTATAACCAAGAGCAATGCAAAACTACTCACCTTGTTCCCCCTCCCGACCAACTTTATTCTGTACTTCGCCGTATCTCAGAATATTGCCTTCTTACCCAAATTAGAGAAACAGAAAAAAGTCTTACATCGGCTAATCAATCCTTTCCCTGCACAAGTTCAGAGTACGCCCATCTGTTTAGCCAAATGCCGCCATAATAGAATCTCCCTCCTTGATTGACACCACTCCGGGAACAAATTATAATAAATACAAATATTTATTATAATTTTAAATATGAATATTTATATTTAAGCGGAGGTGTCCAATTATGGTTACATTAGCAGCCATCCGACAGGCCAAACAAAAGCTTGCACCTTATATTTTCGAAACACCGCTCATTCGCCTGGCAGGACTGGATGAACTGTTAGGCTGCCAGGTGTATGTAAAAGCGGAATGCATGCAAAAAACCAACTCCTTTAAAATTCGTGGCGCGTTAAATAAAATGCTTTCCTTACCGGCAGAACAGCTGCAAAATGGAGTCGTTGCCGCTTCTTCCGGCAATCACGGTAAAGGAGTCGCTTTTGCCGCCAAGCTGTTGGGGATTAAAGCCACCATTGTTTTGCCGGATACCGCTCCCCAAATCAAAGTTGACGGAATCCGCGCCCTGGATGCAGAAATTGTACAGTGCAAACTGGCTGAAAGGCATATCATTGCGAAAAAATTAAGCGATCAGTATGGGTATACTATCATTCACCCTTACGATGATTATGACATCATCACCGGGCAAGGCACTGCCGGACTGGAAATCATGGCACAACTGCCAGCTGTGGACTGTGTTGTAGTTCCCATTGGCGGCGGCGGGCTCATCGGCGGCATTGCAACTGCCGTAAAATCCATTAATCCCCAAGCAAGGGTCATTGGGGCGGAACCGGCCGTTCTCTCCCGCTATGAAAAAAGCCGCAAGGCCGGCGAAAGAGTACTGGTGGAAGAAAAAGCATCGCTGGCCGATGCGCTGCTAACCTTGCAGCCTGGCGAAAAAAACTTCCCCATTTTTCAAAAATATGTAGACGACGTTGTCGGCGTGAAGGAAGAATATCTGGCCGGTGGCGTAAAAACACTGCTCCTGGAAGGAAAAATACTGGCCGAACCTTCTTCCGCCATCGGAATTGCCGCTGCCCTGCAGGGAAGCCTCCGGATAACCAAAGAGGATAAGGTATGTTTCCTGGTTTCTGGCGGTAATGTCAGTCTCAGTCAACTGGCTAAATTATAGAGGAGGATATGACTTATGAAACAGATATTTACCGATACTATACCGGCCGGGCATTATACTCCCGGTATCATTAGCAATGGCACCCTGTACGTATCCGGCCAGACTTCCGCAGACCCGGCAACAGGAAAACCAGCCGCAGGCGGCATCAGAGCCGAAACCATTATGGCGTTAAAGAAAATGGAAGCCGTATTGAAAGCTGCCGGTGTTACCAAAGAAGCTGTCGTTATGTGCCGGGTTTATATAACCGCTGCCAGCCAATGGGGTGAAGTCAATGATGCCTATAAAGAATTTTTCGGCGACCATAAGCCTGCCAGAGTTACTGTTCCTATAAAAGAACTGAACCACGGCTGTCTTATTGAAATAGAAGCCATTGCGGAAATTAATAAATAACGCCGCACAGAATAAAAGCAGGTATACAATGGTATGCCTGCTTTTTTGAAAAAGGAGCTGCCTATGACGCTTGAAGAAAGAGGCTATGCTGCCAAGCTAACCAAAAATGAGAAAATCATTTATGAATTCGTACTTCGCAACAAAGACAAAGCCTGCTTTATGACATCAACTGCCCTGGCCAGAGAGCTTGGTGTGGGAGACACTTCGGTCATCAGGCTATCCCGGACTCTGGGCTTTTCCAGTTTCACGGAATTCCGGAAAGCCATTCAGGCAGAGGCTCTGTCCACTGGAAACCTTGGCAGCCTATCGCATGTGCCTTATGAGAAAAAACAAAAAGCCGATGCTATTGCATTAACAGAGATTCCGTCACTTGTCCGTCAGAACTTTATGCGAAAAGCCGAATTGGATTTTGCCAATAACACTGATGGAAAATACCAGGAAACCGCCAAAATGATTGTAACCGCAGAAAAAAAATATATTGCAGGTTTCCGGAACACAGCAGGACTGGCCGATTATTTTGCAACAATACTTTCCCATGTACTGCCCAATGTCAGGCGAGTCAATCATAAAGACGGTTTTGAAGATGAAGCCATTGATATGGGGGAAAAGGATATTTTAATTCTGTTCAGCCTGCCGCGGTATTCCCAAAATGCAGCCATCGTTCTGGAAATAGCACAGGAAGCCCATTGCCATATCGTGGTATTGACTGACAAAATTACCGCCCCGATAACAGCCGGGGCGGCAAAGGTGATTGTCAATGATATTGAATCAGTAAGTTTTGCCAATTCCATTTCCGGCATGGTTCTGTCTATGGAAATACTGATCAGTCTGATCAGTAAAATCTCCGGGCAGCAAGGGCGGGAACGGCTAAAAACTCTGGACAAATATATGGCCAAAACCGGCCTGTATTAGCATCTTCGCCGGGGTTAGCCTTCCAGCATCAATTTTTCCAAAACCAGGGGCTCAATATATTTGCCGTCCTTAAAGGCGCGCATATTGCCGCCCGATATCTCATCAATCAACGCAATCTGCTTGTCTGCGCCGATCCGGCCAAATTCAAACTTAATATCATATAACTCGATATTCTTTTTTGCCAGTTCTTCTTTAACGATATTACCGATTTGCTGGGTTAACGCCTTGAGCACTTCGTATTCCTCTGCCGAAAGCAGGCCCAGCATCGCCAGTGCATCTTTAGTAATCGGCGGGTCTTCCCGGTCATCATCTTTTAATGTGACTTCAACAAAAGCATCCAGCGGCTGACCTTCTGCGGCATACATGCCATAGCGGCGCAGAAAACTTCCCACCGCCCGATAACGGCAGATAACTTCCAGGCCTTTGCCAAAAACAGTCGCCGGCTTCACTGTCATTGTCGCCGCTTCAGGGTTGGCATCAATATAGTGTGTTGGTATTCCTTTTTGGCCTAACGCTTCAAAAAAGAACTTGGTTAGTCTAAGCCCTGCCCTGCCGGCTCCCTCCAGGGTTAAGCCCACGGTATTGGCACCGGGGTCAAATACACCGTCAGTGCCGGTGACATCATCCTTAAATTTAAGCAAATAGTTGCCATCTTCCAAGGCAAATACATCTTTTGTTTTTCCTGAATAAACAAGCTTCATCAACAACATCCTCTTCCACTTTTATATTTTTGCAATTAATCTGTTAGTTATTATAGCATATTTATGTACAAAAGTCCTTTTACTAACAAATTTTTCTACACGATCAGACAAGTGGAATCACTGAGTATGGCAGTCTTAATTTGCTGTTTTTTATCAAGGTGGTGCCCGCTGGATATATCAATGGAAGTGCTCCCGTTTGCCCGGAAATGGAAATCGACGAAAAACTTCGAACCATCGGCTTCTATTTCTACCCGATGACGGTGTCCGCCTTTATGGATCAAATCGGAAACCGTAAATTCCCGGTAAAATTCCGCACAAAATTCCTTAATCTTAGGAACAATTAGCTCTCTGTTCAACATTTTTTCTCTACTCATGCAATATTGCCCCCTATTTTACCAGCCGTGAAATCGTTTTAAACACTTCATTTCCCGCTTCGCGACAAAGCTCAAACAAGATTGACTCTACTGTTGTAAGAATCGCACCTTCATATTCCATCCGCCGCAAGGCAATTTCATAGTCCTGCTGTTCACGGGAACTAATTGCATCGGTTACCACTACCGGTAGGTAACCTAAGGCTTTTAGATCAATGACTGTCTGCAGGACACAAATATGTGCTTCAATCCCTGTTATAATAACATATTTGCAGCCGGACTCGCGCAGCCTGGCAATAAGGTTATCGTTACCGCAGCAGCTAAAAGTAACTTTATCATAGCATTCGCTGCCGTAAGGCCGAAGCTCTTCAATAATATCTCCCAAACCCTGCGGATATTGCCTGGCTGCTGTCAGTGGTATTCCCAGGGCGGTTATTCCTTTAAGCAGAGTAATTGTTTTTTGACTTAACTTTTCTTTGTTGTTCATGTGAGGATATAGCTTCTCCTGGACATCAATCAGCAGCACCAGGGAATCTTCTTTTGTAATACGCATAACCGGCTTCCTCCTGTTTCAATAAATATTTGTTTATTCCCATGTACAAACACCTGCTAAACAAGATTCGCCTAAACTTTAAACAAAGTCCAGGCGAACATAAATTAAATAGAATTCTTCTCAACCCAGTTTGCAAAAGTTTCCATAATTTTTTTCAAAAACTGGCGAGTATTCTCATTCGTAAGAGCACCGCTGTCATCAAAGAGCTCGGCTGCATTGCCAATATAAGCCTCAGGCTGCTGCATGGTCGGGACGTTCAAAAAAACCAGTGACTGCCTTAGATGATGGTTTGCGCCAAAACCACTTAATGCTCCCGGTGATACGCTTATTACCGCGCCGGGTTTTCCATCCCATATGCTCTGACCATACGGACGCGACCCGACATCCAGAGCATTCTTCAGGACTGCCGGAACCGAACGGTTATACTCCGGCGTTACGAAAAGCACGGCATCAAAATTCTGCATGTGTTGGCGAAAAGCTGTCCAGGCAGCAGGCACAGTTCCTTCATCATCAAAATCCTGGTTATACAGGGGAAGCTGACCTATTTCAATCTCCTCCAGCTCCCAGGCTGCAGGAGCCAGCGCCATCAACGCCCTGGCAAGCTTCCGGCTAAACGATTCTTTACGAAGACTCCCTACCAAAACTCCGATTTTTTTCTTCGACATAGTATTTGGCCTCCTTTAACTATATTCGTGATATCTGGATATTAGCGAAATGTTCTTACTAGATATACATACCATATAAATACAAAAAATCCTGCTAAAGCCAATGAACAATATTATCTTTATATTTCCAGAAATGCTGACTATAATAGAGATAGTAGTTCGCGAAGGTACAAACAGTATTTCCGGGACAATCTCGCATTGTCTCTGCCCGGAGGGAAGATATGAGAAAAGAACATGTTGAATATATCAAAGATTTACCGATAAACATTGCCCTGGCCACTATTATAGAATACCCAATCCACTGGAAAGATTGCATTCAAATCCTATTTGTCTTAAAAGGCACCATTGAGGTAAGTATCGACAATGAAACCTTCCCCTTAGAGGAAAAAGAACTGGAGATAATAAACGCAAATGAAGTCTACAGTATTCGCTCGCAGGACCCGGCTAATATAGTTTTGATCCTCAGTATCGATCCCGGTTTCTTCGAAAAATATTATACAGATGCCAGAGAAGTATTCTTTTATACGAATTCCGCCGCCGAAGAAAATGCTCAGGAAGAGGAAAAATACTATGAACTAAGAAAATACATTTCCATATTGTTGTATGAAGCCGTAGCTAAAATCGACGACTATGAAGATAAGATAGAAGAATATCTCCTGAAAATGATGTACCATCTGCTAAATCATTTTCATTATCTTTTCTATGAGGGAGAAGGTTTGGAAGATGATGATGAGCAGCTGGAGCGCTATCACCGGATCGTTAAATACCTGAGCAATAACTATATGAACAAAGTCAGCTTACAGGAGCTTGCACATAAAGAATATCTTAGCTCACAGTATTTATCCTATAAAATAAAAAATACATTAGGCTATGGCTTTAATGAGTACTTAAATCAAATTAGAGTAGAGGAATCGACAAAACTATTGTTGAGTACCGATAAAAATATCTCTGAAATATCCGAAGATGTAGGCTTTTCTCATGTCAGATATTATAACAAGCATTTTAAAATTCATTATAACTGCACACCTATGCAATATCGCAAAAAGTATAAGGTTAGCGACAAAGAGCTGGAAAATATGGCTCAGCTTACCTACTTTGACAGCAATGCGGCAATCCCCTATCTTACTCATTATCTGGAAGACTATGACAGATATAATTATGATAATCGGATCATTAAAATTGATATCGATCTTGACAGGGAATGCATTGATGAATATAAACAACCGGATTTAATCGACCTTGGAGACAGTTATTTGCTTTTAGAAGAAGAAAATAGACGGATTCTCGAAGAAATTCAAAGAGAAATCAAGTTTAGCCACGGTCTGGTGAATGGCCTTTTCTCTGAAGATATGGATATTTTCAGAGATACAAACCATAAATTTATCAACTGGACCCGGGTGGAAACCATCTTGGATTTCTTGAAAACATTAGACCTCATCCCGATAATCAATACAGAAGAAGTTGAACAATATATCATTGATGACTTTATCCATTATTTTTCCAACATTTACGAGGAAGATGACATTGAAGAGTGGCTGAACGCAAAGGCTGAGGATTTTAAACCATATTTCCCGCCAAACAGACTCAGTGCCATGCAGGATACTATCTTAATGGTGCCTTATATTTTATATAACTACATTCATTTAAAAAACAGAGTGGTTTTACATATGACAGATGAAATATCCAAAGATATCATTCTGTACAATGATACCTTCTTTGGCGGCGCCGGCATATTTACCTCCAACTGTTTAAAGAAACCCTCCTACTACGCCTATATGCTGTTATCCCTGTTGGGAGACGAGGTAATTGCCAAAGGCGATGGTTATATTGTCACCAAATCCGAATATGGATACCAGATAATGCTTTTTAATCCGACAGAAATAGCTGAGGATGTACTATATGGAAACAAGCCTGCAGATAAAATGAAAGAACGAAAAGTATCATTAAATATTCTAAATATGAAACATGATTTTCAAGTGACTAAATATACCCTGGACAGGGGCTTCGGCTCAGTTTACGATAAATGGCTGGCGCTAAACAAGCCGGAAAGGCTGGATAATGACAATTGGGAGTTATTAAAGGAGTATGTACATCCTGATATATCTTTCTATTATGGAAAAAATTCTATAGTATACCATACGGTTGCCACCATCAAACCCTATGGGGCGGTACTTTTTCTCCTAAATAATGTACTGAATTGATAGTTTTTCGGATTAAATTAAGATTTCCGGAAAAAACGTTTTTGAGAAAAACCAAAAATAATCCAGAACATCAGATAAACAAGTGAATGAAGCAGAACCTCCATTTATGTTAATATATGTAAGACAAATGGAGGTTTTCTTATGAGTGAGAATAATAAATTATTCGCAGAAGAAAAAATCGGGAAATTATTACTTAGAATTTCGCTGCCGATAATCATGGCATTCTTAGTGTCTGAACTGTACAACATGGTGGATACAATATTTGTGGGAAGAAATGTCGGTGCCCAGGGGATCGGAGCACTGGTTATGGTATTTCCGATACAAAGAATTCTACTTGCTTTAAGTGTTATGATCGCGGTGGGAACATCCACCGCATTTGCCAGAGCCAACGGCCAGAATGATGTTGAGCAATCCCGCAAAGTTGTCAATAATGGTTTCTCGTTATCCTGTCTGTTGATGATAAGCATTACGGTAATTGTATATTTCTTCTCGGAAAAAATCCTGCTGCTGCTTGGCGCAAGTCCGCAAATATTGCCTTATGCTCAGGAATATTTAAGTATAATCATATTTGGGGCTACCTTTTTAAGCCTGACCGTATTTATCTCAGATATCATGGTATCTTTCGGCAACAATAAAGTTGCTTTGATCAGCACCAGTATCGGCGCGCTAATCAACATATTTTTGGATTATATTTTTGTCGTTCACTGGGAAATGGGGATTAAGGGTGCCGCCATCGCGACAACCATTTCTCAAATCATCGGCTTCCTCTATGCCTACTACCATTATGTAAAGGTTAAGGAGGTATATAAAATACCCTCCGGTCTTACCTTCAATAAACAGGTGGTCCTGCCGATTATTTTAGTAGGCCTGTCCGCCTTTGTTATGGAATCAGACGACGGCATATTGATGGGAGTACAAAACCACCTGCTATTTGACGCTGTAGGTGATAACGGTATCATCGTACTTGGCGTTGTCTCTAAAGTTTATATGTTCCTGTTTATAACCATGTTCGGCATGGCTTCAGCAATGCAGCCCATAGCGGCCTACAATGTGGGAGCAAAAAATTATAAACGGCTGCAGTCTGTAATCAAAAAAACAAGTATGTATGCGTTTATTACCTCTGTCCTGTTGTGGATTATCGCCATGGTTTTTGCCCCTCAGCTAATGGCCATTTTTGTAGAAGATGCGGCAATAATCAGGGAATCGGTTACCGCTTTTAGAATTATGATCGCAGTATTTCCGGTGGTCAGCATTTATTATGTGGCTATATTTTATCTGCAAGCCATGGGAAAGGCCAAGGCTTCCATCTGGATGTCGGTGCTTAAACAATTAATGATCATGCTGCCACTCGCCATTATCCTGGTAAAGGTTTTCCAGTTAGGTGCTGTAGGGGTTTGGTTATCCTATCCGCTGTCAGATATAGTAGCCAGTCTGTCAGCCTATATGCTGCTTAGAGAAGAAGAACATAAATTAAACAGCAAAGTAAAGAGCCAGACAAAAAGTGCAAGAAGAAGATTGGTTGAGGTCTATCAATAAAATTCCAGCATATCCTGCCACTGTCGGCGTCATACTAAAACAGGGTGATATATGTTGAAAACAGCGACAACAATATTTCTGTTGCTATTTTTACTTACTGTAAGCGCTTGTGGAACCCTCAATACGCCACAGTCAAAACCGGCACCTGCTGCACCGCCTCCCCCTGCCGCCAATCCGTCGTCACCATCTCAGCCTGATTGGAATAAACAGCTTCACAATAAACTAAATCAGTTTGACGGTAAAACCGGCTTGTATGCCAAGAATCTAAAGACCGGACAAACCTTCAGCTTCAACCAGGATACTATTTTTCCTACGGCGTCAACCCATAAACTGCTGGTTTCACTAGCTGTGTACAAGTACTTGTATTCAGAAGCTTCACTCGCTGATAAGCAGCGTTATGATAACAACATAAAAAAAATGCTGACAATCAGCGACAACCCCGCTTTTTATGAACTCTTAGATGATATTGAGAAAAAAAAGCCTGATGCTCTTACTCGCGTATTGACAGACCTCAAGCTTGTCCATACACGAATCCATAGCCGCGAGGCATTTACCAAATACGGTTACCACAGCGTGACAACACCTGCGGAAATGGCCGCTGTCTTTGAAACAATCTATAATGAAGCCTATCTGGGCAAAGAGTTTTCAGCCATTTTAAAAGAAGAACTGGCTAAAACCATTTTTAATGACGAAATCCCCCGTTTTATGCAAAATACCAAAGTGCTGCATAAAGTAGGCGAGTTACCCGGGATACAATGTGATGTTGGCATTATCGACGACGGACGTGATCAGATACTCATTAGTGCTTACACATCCACACAACGCCCGCCTCCGTATGCCAGTAACTTTATTGCCAATATTTCTGCCAAAGCTTATAATTTGCTTCACACCAAGGGATAAATGATCAGGACACGCTTGTTGCTGTGTCCTGATCATTTTATATTTACATACACATAGATTCGCAGCATAAGCTACAGCCGGGTTAATATTGGTACCTGCGGCACCAGTATCTCCGGCGGGATCGAAAAATTGGGGAAAACCGCAGGACCTTCATTTTTGAAAATACTCATCAAACTAAAGATGAAACTCTTGTAATTGTAATATCTCCCTGTACCGCCGTTGATGGTATAAAGATAGTTTCGCTCATACTATTAATCAATTCCAATGTCGAAGGAATGACCGTAACTCCAATCAAAGCCGTACCCACAACCTGGCCGGATACGATTGGCGAAGATGTTTGCGAGACCAGATTACCATTTAATAGAAGATCAAAAGTAATGCTTATTGCAGCCTGAGCGCCATCTGTTGCAACCCACCAGTTTACCAGATAATAGCCGGGTTCGCTTATGATAAAATCTCCGGAACCCGGTACATAAGAAATAGCACCATTACTTGCTCGAATGCTATCGAAAGGTACGGAAGCTCCACCTGGCAGTGAAGATGCTCCGCCGCTAAGCCATGTGACATCTATAAGACTAGAACTAAGCTCGGGGCCGGTAATGCCTGTAGCCCCTGTGACTCCGGTTTCTCCCGTAGCTCCGGTAGCACCTGTGGCTCCTGTTTCTCCCGTAGCTCCGGTAGCACCTGTGGCTCCTGTTTCTCCCGTAGCCCCTGTGACTCCGGTTTCTCCTGTAGCTCCGGTTGCTCCAGCAACTCCGGCGGCACCGGTTTCTCCTGTGGCTCCGGTAGCACCTGTAGCTCCGGTTGCACCTGTGGCTCCGGTTTCTCCCGTAGCTCCGGTAGTACCAGTGGCACCTGTTTCTCCTGTAGCTCCGGTAGCACCCGTGGCTCCAGTCTCGCCAGTTACTCCCGTGGCTCCTGTTGCTCCGGCAACTCCGGCGGCACCTGTTTCTCCCGTAGCTCCCGTAGTGCCTGTGGCTCCGGTTACACCTATGGCTCCGGTAGTACCCGTGGCTCCAGTCTCGCCAGTTACTCCCGTGGCTCCTGTTGCTCCGGTAACTCCGGCGGCACCTGTTTCTCCCACTGCGCCTGTGGCGCCGGTGGTTCCTGTAGCTCCTGTAACCCCTGTGGCTCCCGTGGCTCCTGTAGCTCCCGTGGCTCCTGTAACTCCTGTAGCTCCCGTAGCTCCTGTGGCTCCTGTAACCCCTGTGGCTCCCGTAGCTCCCGTAGCTCCTATAACTCCTGTTGCTCCTATAACCCCTGTGGCTCCCGTGGCTCCTGTAGCTCCTGTAGCTCCTGTAACTCCTGTGGCTCCCGTGGCTCCTGTAGCTCCCGTAGCTCCTGTAGCTCCTGTAGCTCCTGTTGCTCCCGTAACTCCTGTAGCTCCCGTAACTCCTGTAGCTCCTGTTGCTCCTGTTGCTCCCGTAACTCCTGTAGCTCCCGTAACTCCTGTAGCTCCTGTAGCTCCCGTAGCTCCTGTAGCTCCTGTTGCTCCCGTAACTCCCGTAACTCCTGTAGCTCCTGTAGCTCCCGTAGCTCCTGTAGCTCCTGTAGCTCCTGTTGCTCCTGTTGCTCCTGTAGCTCCTGTTGCTCCCGTAACTCCTGTAGCTCCTGTAGCTCCCGTAGCTCCTGTAGCTCCTGTTGCTCCTGTAGCTCCTGTAGCTCCCGTAGCTCCTGTAACTCCTGTAGCTCCCGTAGCTCCTGTAACTCCTGTAACTCCTGTAACTCCCGTAACTCCTGTAACTCCTGTAACTCCTGTAGCTCCCGTAGCTCCCGTAGCTCCTGTGGCTCCTGTGGCTCCTGTGGCTCCTGTTGGGCCAGGAATAAAGCAGTGTGTTCCACAACTGTTACAAGTTTTCCATGGAATAGAAGGGTAACAGTGTTTTTTACATTTTGAAAAACAGTGTCGTTTAGTTTTATCTTTAAGATAACCCATAATATTCTCCTCTCAAATAAGATGTTCATATTAACATATGCGATTTGCGACTTAAGAGCAACCCTAGTACTTTTTTATACCATAGTAAAATACCTAATCAAGAGAATACCTGTAAAGTCCCATATGCTATTTTTGACATGATTCAATTCGAATTTCTGCTGACAAGAAAGTCTAAATAGTTAAAGAGCCATACTGAACTTTTACATTTCAGCATGGCCTCTTCATGATAGATTTCCTGCATTTATTCTAACGTTGAAAGCTGTGGAAGAATCCCAATAAAACGGGAAACTTGTCACCGCTTGCTTCTGTTTCTGTCCTCTATTCAAGCCTTTCCCACCAGCGCGAAAAACTCTGTTGGTGATTATCAAGTTCTACCGACTCCCCAATCATGGGAGTAAGGAGTTCATAGTTCTTATCCTGGCTGGCGTTGGTTATCCGTTTGAACGGCTCATCCCATGGATGGTTGGCGATTGCAAACTTGCCGGCATGTCCTGGCAATAACGCTTTGGCTTTCAATTCTTCAACAGCCTGGACCACTTCCTCCGGCATCATGTGTATATAGGGCCATCTTTGATCATACTGGCCGTTTTCCATAATTGCCAGGTCAAATCCCTGTAACATTTCTCCGATTTGCTTAAAATGAGGCCCGTATCCACCGTCGCCACTGAAAAATATCCGGCGCTCAGGGGTGACAAAGGCAAAACCAGCCCACAAAGTCTTATTTTTGCTTAGCATACGGCCGGAAAAATGACGTGCAGGCAACACGTGGATGTCAAAATTATCTTCCAGCTTTATTACTGTAAACCAGTCAGCCTCCTGTATGAGTTTTGTTTCAAATCCCCATTGTTCAAAATATGAGCCTACCCCCAACCCACAGATTACATGTTTGATTTTTGGTTTTAGTGCAGTAATAGTGGGATAATCCAGGTGATCCCAATGATCGTGAGAAATAAGCAAATAATCGATATCCGGCATATCTTCGGCTGTGTATTGACTGGTTGTTCCTTTAAAAGCCTTATTTAGAAAGGACAAAGGTGCTGCGTATGAGCTGAATACAGGATCAATCAGCAGCCTTTTGCCGCCAAGTTGCATAAAGTATGAAGAATGACCAAGCCAAATAACCACATCTTTATCTTTATTCAGAGTCATAAGATCTGTTTTTATAACAGGAATGGAATCCACCGGTATTAACCGCTGATCTTTTTTAGTAACAAGAAAACTCCACCAGACGGAAGCTACACTGTTCCCTTCACTAAAATTAGGAGTGGGGACTATATTCTGAAATTGCCCGTCAACATAATGGGGGGATTGTTTGATTCTATCCAGACGGGCGCCTTCCGGCAATGCGCCAAACTTGGGCTGCTGTAGATAAAGAGTTATACCTAAAGCTAACAGGCCTAAGCCTATTACTGCTGCTACTACCATTTTTCTTAACCTTCTTTTCATCTAATTCTCCCTAAGCATAATTTTGAGGTAATCTTATTTTGCTTGTTTTCTCAAGTTACAATGTGCAATTTGTCCTTTTACCACACAAATTTATTTTTGGCTACTCAACACCATGCTTCTTGCTCATAGTGACATAGTCGGCACGGTCGCGCAGCCAGGACGAGTCTATTGGGGTCCGGTCTATACCGCTTAGAACCAAATAAGAGCCGCAGGGGTTATTTACGTGGCAGGCCAAGTGCGGCAGAGCTTGTTGCAGCATTTCGTTGCTGCTGTTGCCAAGATTGCAGTGGATGATTACCGCGCTGCCCGACGTCGGTCTGCAAACACGAAAACTAAATGTTTTTCCTGCCTCCGGATTGTATGCCAGGACCGTGGCCTGATAGCCTAACAGCCATTCTTTAGCCCGCATAAGTATTCCCTTAGTATCTTCCAGGGGTATCAGCTCAATACTTTTTTTTGATCCGGCAGGTAGAACAGACGGCGGCACCAGACTGTAGATGTAAAATTGATTATCAACGCTAAATCCTAAGCTGCGGTAAAGTGCCATAGCAGCACTGTCTGCTTTCGCTTCCAGAAACATATCGGCTCCGCATTCACGGGCCATTGTAAGGGCGAAGCCTGCCAGTTCCCTGCCCAATCCTTGCCCGCGGAATTCCGGTGCGATTGCGAGGTAGTGCAAATGCATTAACTTGTCGCTGTTTTTTTTCAGCATAATGAAACCTGCCGGCCGGTTACCCATTCGTACTAAGTATGTATTCCCGGCAAACAGGGCCGCAATTGATGTAGAAAAGCGAGAATATATTTTGGCTAAATTCAGCCGGCGTTTCATCAAGTGAAAGTATATATCGGTCTGAAAAGCATCTGCGAACATTTTTTCAATAACCGGCCAATCCTGGCGAACGGCTGGGGTGATGCGCAGTTGCTGTGCTTGTTTTTCGATTGAACTCACTCCTGCTAATCTGGTTTTATTGTCAAAAAGCTCCTGTTTCAGGAACATCAGCTTGAATTGCCAAAGCTACCTGTTTGCTTATGGAAACACTCCCCTAGTTTATTCCCATAAATTGATACTATCACTTAAAGTGAACTCTAAGTCAAGTATTTTTTTGCCCTTTTGTCAAAAAACAGCCAATGTGAGACCCCGTGTATGATCAAAGTGACCAAACTCAATCATACGGAAAGGTTCACATTGGCTGTCATCACTAAGAATACCCAATTGGCACGATCTTTTTAAACACCTAAGTCTCATCAAACAGAGGGATGATTGATACTTATGCTATTTCAATTGTAAGCCAAATGGTTTTAAAGCTATCCCCTCTTGCTCCAATTTGTGGCGGATGGCTTTAATCATATCGATGGCACCGGGAGTATCGCCATGTACACAGATAGTCTGGGCAGTAATAGGTATAATGCTGCCGTCAATGGCGGCAACCTCTTTATGCTTAACCATAGACAATACCCTCTCGGCCACAAGGCTTACATCATGGATGACGGCTCCGGCCTGCTTACGCGGAACCAAGGTTCCCTGCGCAGTATAAGCACGATCGGCAAAAGCTTCTTCGACATAGTTAACACCTGCCTGTTTTGCCCCTTCAACCATAGTGGAGTTCCCCAAGCATAGCATATAGAGTCCAGGGTCTACGGCTTTAATGGCTTCAGCTATTGCCACCGCCACCTGGATATCCTTTTCTGCCTGATTATACATAGCCCCATGCACTTTGACATGCTGCATTTTTGTGCCTTCGGCCTGACAAAAAGCCCATAATGCGCCAACTTGATAAATAACATCTGCTTTTATTTCTTCCGTCGATGCGGCCATGGAACGCCGCCCGAAACCTACCAGGTCAGGAAATGCGGGGTGAGCCCCAACTGCTACACCGTGTTTTTTGGCTAAACGAACGGTCTTCCACATATTGGCGGGATCGGAAGCGTGAAAACCACAGGCGACATTAATAGACGATACATGCGGCATCGCCTCTTCATCATAACCCAGGGTATAAACACCAAAACCTTCACCCATATCACAGTTTAAATCAATAGAAATCATTTCTACTTAACCTCCCTAATCTCTACATGATAAAGCTGCTTATTGACTGTTATTTTAAAATGTCTGGCCGGGCCTGACGGTTGTTGATCACAACAGGCCACTACCTGTTGCAATCTGCCATAGGCTTCACGCCCCAATGCGAACACAGCCTCAGCCTCGTCTTCACTGCATTTCTTAAAAACAATACTATCACCAGGCTTGGCTTGAGCCAGCAGGCTAAGGTCAGGCCCAATAACGGTGCCGATTTTCGTATATCCGCCTGTTGTTTGTCTGTCAGCCATCATAATTATCGGCATACCGTGCCCCGGCACCTGAATAGCGCCTTGACACAATGCGTCAGAAATGATATCGGCCTTTTCCTTATGCTCAATAACACTGCCTTCCAGCCGGTATCCCATCCGGTCAGCCTCTGTTGAAATACAGTAGGTGCTGGTAAAAAAGGTTGTTATGCCGGCTTCGGAAAAATAATCATCCTGCGGGCCTAACAGCACACGCAATTCAACTTGGTCGCGATAGGCGGGTATGAACTCAACCGGCAATAGCCGGGAAGTCCTGGGTGCCGCATCTGCGTCTTTGCCGATAGGAATTACATCACCTGCCTGTAAAGCACGTCCGTCAAGCCCGCCTACTGCAGCACGCGTATATGTTGATCTGCTCCCCAAGACCACCGGTGTATTAATGCCGCCGTTAACGGCTACATAAGACCGGCAGCCGCTGATCGCATAATCAAAAACCAATTCGCTGCCGGCAGCTACCAAGAATCCTGACCAGTTTTTAACAGGAGTGCCATTAAGCCGGGCCTGCATATCCGCACCGCAAATTGAGACATAATAATCTGCTTCAAAACGGAAATGCCCGCCCCGCAGCGTCATCTCTAAAACTGCGGCCGCCGGTTTGTTACCTGCAAGAATATTGGCAGCGTAATAAGCATAACAGTCCATAGCGCCGGCGACAGGCATACCGAAGGCCTGATACCCCCATCGACCTTCATCCTGGACGGTAGTAAACAGACCGGGGTGAATGGTTGTGATCATGAATTCAAACCACCTTTCACCTTCAAATCCCTGATAACAGGCTGATACAGGCCTGCCGCCGCCTTAGCCGCAATTTCCTCATATTCACTAACCCCAATTGGCTGAAATTGCAAATAGTCACCGGCTGCAAACAAGAACGGATTATCGGCTTTAGGATTAAAGGCTTTAACCGGGGTACGGCCAATTAACTGCCACCCTCCCGGACTCTCCACCGGATAAAATCCGGTCTGACTGCCGGCGATACCTACTGAACCGGCCGGAATACAGGTGCGGGGCTTCTGCAGCCGCGGTGTTGCAATCTTTTCCGACATTCCGCCCAGATAAGGAAACCCGGGGGTAAATCCCAGCATATATACAAGATAAGGTACTGAAGTATGAATCTGGATAACCTCAGCTTCGGTAATGCCGTTATGCTGGGCCACATAAGCAATATCAGGACCAAATTCACCACCATAACATACAGGAATGCTGATTACCTTAGCCACAGCCAGACCGCTATCATCATCTGCCGCAGCATGAATAAGGCTGGTAACGCGGTCTATCAGCTGCTTACGTGTAATCAGGGTCGGGTCAAAATAAACCAGTAAGGATCTGTAGGTCGGCACTATTTCTTTAATTTCTCCTTGGTTTTGCTGCAATAAAAGACCAGTTAGCCTGTGAACCTGCCTGTTAATCCCGGCCTCTATTTTGTTGGCAAACTCTACTACCAAACCTTGTTCACCGGCTGCTAGAATTCTAACGCCATCCATCTTCGTCACCTCATATTTAAATAACGCTTCAAACTTGCCGCAGCCTTTTCAGCAGCTTAATTCACCTATTTCCAAAGTGCTGCAATCCCTTGTAAGGAGGTGGCACCAGCATAGACGGAGATCAAGACTGCCAAAATTCCAAATACCAGCAGCCATAACGGATGCTTGTATTCACCCACAATTTTTGTGTTGTAGGCCGCAAGCAGCATTACTCCTAAAGTTACAGGCAAAATCAGGCCATTGAGCGAACCGGCAATAACCAGGATGGTAACCGGACGTCCCAGTATGACAAAAACCAGCGTGGAAAATAGGATAAACAGCATGATAAAGTAGGAATTATACTTATCTATCACCTTAAACGTAGAGCGCAGAAACGATACACTGGTATACGCGCACCCCACTACAGAGGTAATGGCTGCCGCCCATAATACGATGCCAAAGAATTTATAGCCCATTTGTCCTGCAGCGTGTTGAAATACGGAAGCCGGTGGATTACTCTTTGCCAGTACAGCACCGCCGGCAACAACTCCCAGGGCAGCTAAAAACAATATTGTCCGCATAATACCGGTGACCACAATACCGGTAATGGCACTTTTATTTACTTCTTTCAAATTTTCCTGACCGACAATGCCTGCATCCAGCAAACGATGACCGCCGGCAAATGTAATATAGCCGCCAACCGTACCGCCGACAAGGGTGATCATCGGCAGCATCAGCATACCATAGTTGTCAGGAAATACCGACTTAACCACGGCGTCAGCCACCGGCGGATTAGAGATAAACATAACATACGCCGTCAGCAAGATCATAAGGCCACCAAGAACTTTAGCCACCGTATCCATGGCAGCTCCTGCTTCTTTAGAGGCAAAAATGCCGATTGCAATCAAACAGGATATGATAGCACCGGTTTGTTCGGTCATGCCGAAAAGAACATTAAATGCCATCCCGGTACCGCCAATGTTGCCAATATTAAAGGCTAAACCACCCATAACAATTAACAATGCAACAAAATGTCCTAAGCCGGGAAAGACTTTATTGGCCACATCCTGCCCGCGCATACGGCTTATGGCAATAATCCGCCAAACGTTTAACTGGGCACCAATATCAATAATAATTGATGCTAAAATAGCAAAGGCAAAATTAGCTTGGAATTTCTCCGTAAACACCGTTGTCTGTGTAAGAAACCCCGGCCCAATAGCTGAAGTAGCCATAATGAACGCCGCTCCGAGAAGAACTGACCAGTTCGTCTTGGTCGAAACACCCGGTTTACTAATTACAGGTTCTGCCATTATAATCTCCTCCTAAAATTGTATTGCCATCTTTTAACAGTTTCTACAATATTATCAAATTACCTGCAATAGTCCATATGTATACATTGCAATAATTTGGTATTGGCTACAAGTTAGCAGGAGAAAACAGCAATAATAAACTTTTTATATTTTTTGGATTTTATGTTATAATCAGGAAAATAAGTGCCCTTACTTTATGCTATGTTAAGGAGGACTGCCAATGAATAATGTATCAGCCATGACGCCGCATAGCGCCAGAGAGCTCTTTCGCAGTAACAAGTTCATACAACCAACTGCCGGTATCGCTAAAGGTTATACACAAGCCAATCTGGCGATTTTACCAAAATCCATGGCTTTTGATTTCCTGCTGTTCGCCCAGCGTAATCCCAAACCCTGCCCAATATTGGATGTAACTGATGTCGGTTGTCCTGAACCCAAATTAATGGCTCCCGGTGCCGACCTGAGGTTTGATGTTCCTAAATATAGAATTTATAAAAACGGTATCCTCACAGACGAACCGGCAAGCATTGAAAAATACTGGCGCGACGATTTGGTGGCTTTTTTGTTAGGCTGCAGCTTTACCTTTGAATCGGCTTTGTTAGACGCCGGAATCGGCATCCGCCATATTGAGGAGCAGTGCAATGTCCCCATGTACATAACGAATATTGAGTGCATACCTGCCGGGATTTTCCATGGCCCCACCGTCGTCAGTATGCGCCCTATTCCCTACGGGCAAGTGACTCGCGCCGTTCAGGTAACCTCACGGTTCCCGGCAGTTCACGGTGCACCTATCCATATCGGCGATCCTGCTCATATTGGCATACAAGATATTAATAAACCTGACTTTGGTGATGCAGTAACCATCAAGCCAGGGGAAGTTCCTGTATTCTGGGCCTGCGGCTGTACCCCGCAAGCAGTCGCAATGACCGTCAAACCTGAGCTTATGATCACGCACGCGCCTGGCCATATGTTTATCTGCGATGTCAGGGATCAATCTCATGCCGCTTTGTAATAGTCATTGACCGAGTGTAATTACCATATAAAAACTGCACCCCAACAAACGTTAGATTTTGTCTAACCCTTGTTGGGGTGCAGTTTTTATTTTATCGAACTACGTTTTTCTGTTGCGGCGGGCAACCTGCTCCGGTGTCCCATAGGCTCCGGTATAGTAGTTTTGGCTTAAGACTATTTCCATAGTATCTGCCTGACCGGCTTCTGCCAGTCTTTGAGCTATCCGCTCTTTGTCCTGATTAAATTCCATGGGATTAACCGTTCGACGCAGGCCATTGATCACAGGTTCAAGATAGTGGTAGGGAATACCAATTCCCAGCTCGTCCTTTGACCATTGAGCAACACATCGCGTCCCGGAACAGAGCATGGAAATGTTGGGCATATTCCTTTCGTGAGGATAGGATGTACACTCCTGACAAATGGCACACATCCCCGCCATCTTTATGTTCTTCAGTTGTCCGTGATGATACGCATACGCTTGGGTAATCCGCATGGCATTATAGGGCGTTGTCACAAGGATAACAACATCCGGATTACTGGTTGTATATTGCTCCAGCGGCATGATTTCAACACCGGCACACTTATGGGCGCAATACACCATATCCCTGGCAACGGCGCGGCTTACACCCAAATTTTCATATACGCCCAATTTGGCATGCCTGCTGCCGGAAAGGGCGTCTTCTGTAATATCGGCCATTCCCAGCGCGCGGGAAGCAGCAAAGCAACTACAATGAGCTGCATCCATTTTATAGCTGCGACCCTGTCCGGCCCATTTGACTGCGGTACAATAAGGCATTCCGTTTTGCGGAACTTTAGCCAAGCTTTGCGTATAGTCAGCTTCAGTCAGCAGAAACTTGATACCAACAGGTTTTCTGCGCAAGTCCAAAAGAATATCAAGCCATTTTGCAGCGTTTATTGACATTTATATCACCTGTCTTGATTATTACCGGTTAATTAATATACTGATACAAACCGCCATAATGTTCTTCAGTAAACTTTCTGATTTTTTCACTGCGAAAAGCGCTCACCAGATCGGCCGCCCACTGAGCATCTGCGTTTTTGGCTTTTACAACTACCCCTTGCGGATACTGTTCAGGCTGTTTATCCCGGATTAAATATGCTTTAAAGTCCTTTTTGGCATTTCTCATATGACTAAAAAAAGCAATAGAAGCATCCACATCTGCCAAAGAACGTACTGTTTGGGTTTGATCCATATCCCTAAATTTAAAGTTGTGCGGATTCTTGGCAATATCCAGCACCGAGGCTTTGCCGGTATTCTCTTTCAGGGTAATGAGTCCGGCATCACTCAGGATTCTAAGACCACGGTCCATATTCATGGCATCATTCATGATCGCAATCGTTGCCCCATCAGGAATCTGGTCAATACTCTTGTATTTTTCCGAGTAGAGTCCCATGCCGACTGTATAGAGATAGGGCTGCACCATAACTAAATCACCTTTATTGGCTTGATTAAAGCTTTCCATAAATGGTTTATGAACCACTAACACGCAGTCTACACTGCCATCATTGGCAGCAACCAGAGTATTTACATTGTTATCAAAAACTTTGTATGTAACTTTATAACCTTTTTCAGCCATGACGGGAACTACTTCAGCCACCATCGCCTGAGTTGTCTCAGCGCAGGCAATGGTTATTTCCGTCTTTTTACCCGTATCTTTTGCATCACCGGCTTTGTCGCTGCTGCCGCAGCCTGCCATAGCCATCATGCTAATCCCCAGCAATACTGCCAATCCAAGTTTTTTAAAATTCACGTATCTACAACTCCTTTTATTTTTTTACCCTTCTATATATCAGTTCTCCAATCCCTTGGATAGCCAATACCATAATAAACAAAATCACTACAATGGCATACATCATTACATCATCAAAGCGCTGATACCCAAATGTCAGTGCCACCGCACCCAAGCCCCCGGCTCCCACCGCTCCGGCCAGGGTTGTACTGGCCAGAAACAATATAGCCGTTGTGGTCAAACCGGATACTATTGACGGCAACGCTTCGGGAAAAAGCACTTTCAACATGATCTGGGTATTGCTGGCGCCAAAAGATCTTGCAGCCAGAATTACATTTGTATCCACTTCTTGCAAACTAGCTTCCATATAGCGGGCAATAACCGGGAAAGCAGCCAGAGTTAACGGGACAATCGCGGCCTCTTCACCGATCGAGGTTCCTACTAATGCCCGGGTAATGGGCGATATGGCAACAATAAGTATGATTACAGGAAATGAGCGGATCATGTTCACAATAAAGCTGACTGTATTATAAATCTTTTTATTGGGTTTCAAACCATAGGGTGAAGTCATCACCAGCAAAATGGCCACAAGAGTACCAATAATAAAACCAAACAGCATGGAAAAAAAGAGCATCTGCAAAGTTGAAACAACTGCAGGAAGAATTATTTCCGGCAAATATTCAAGCAACCTAGTAGAAGAAAGATCAAAAAACATTTACTCTACCCCCGAACGGACACCTGGCTCAAATATCACACAATCCATTCTCTGACTCGCACAATAGGCCGCAGTGCGTTCGATATTTTCATTGGCAATGCTCAAATACAGATGGCCGTAACTATTATTTTGAAACTGTTCAATATTCGCTGCTGCAATCGAAAAATCGATTTTCAAGTCCAAAGCAAAACTATAGAGAAATTGATTGATGTCGGAATCGCTGATAGCAAGCTTGATAATGGTGCGCCCCGGCGGTGCGATAATCGCTCTTCGGCCCACCAGTTCGATTAATGCAGGTGGTTCGTCCAAAAAGATACTGGCCACAGAACCTTGCACCGCTATTTTATTGCCTGTAATAATTGCCATTCGGTCACAAACAGTTTTTACGACCGACATATCATGCGTTACGATTACGATTGTAATACCCAGTTCACGGTTAACGTCAGCAAGTAATTCCAGAATCGATTTGGTGATCGCAGGATCCAAGGCCGAGGTAGCCTCATCACACAGGAGAATATCCGGTTCAAGCGTCAAAGCCCTTGCAATTGCAACACGCTGCTTCTGTCCTCCTGACAATTCATTGGGCAGGGATTTCATTTTGCCTGCCAGTCCTACCATATCCAGCAATTCTTCAGCCTTTTTTTTCATTGTTGTCTGAGGATATTTCCAGCATTCCATTGGCAACATAACATTTTCTAACACGGTTTTACGGTTTAATAAAGCAAAGTTTTGAAAAATCATGCCGATTTTACGACGAAATAACCTTAGTTCGTTTTCGGAAAGCAGGGAAATATCGGTATCATTTACTATCATTTTTCCTTTATCAAAAGTCTCTAAACCGTTGATACACCTCAGCAAAGTTGATTTCCCGGCACCACTTTGCCCCACAATGCCAAAAATTTCACCTTGGTGTACCTGTAAATTGATGTCGGTCAGCACCTTACTATTATTATAAGATTTACAAAGATTTTGCACCTGTATCACAGTCTCGTACCGCCTTACTATCGAGAAATATTACGTTTTTGCAAAATAAAATATTTATAAGTATACCATATTCTATATATAAATACTATTTTAATAATAACTCCAAAACATCCCTGTTTTCCTGCGCTTACCGTATCCATTCTAAATAGAACAAGTCCCATTACTGAAGTTTCAAGTAACGGAACTTGTTCTAAAATTGCCGGTAATCGACAAATTACTTTTCAAATAAAATCAGTAAATCGCCATAGCCTTCCTGTTCCAGCTCTTCTTTGGGAATGAACCGCAAGGCGGCGGAATTGATACAGTAGCGCAAGCCGCCAGGTCGTGGTCCATCGTTAAATACATGTCCCAAATGCGAGTCGGCTTTTTTACTGCGCACTTCTGTTCGAACCATTGCATGGCTTCTATCTGTTGTCTGCCGTATTTCTTTTTCCTCTATCGGCTTGGTAAAGCTTGGCCAGCCGCAGCCGGAATCAAATTTGTCCAGTGAAGAAAATAGCGGTTCTCCTGATACAATATCAACATAAATGCCCTCACGCTTATTGTCCCAATACTCATTGCGAAAAGCCGGTTCGGTGGCATTTTCCTGAGTCACGGCAAATTGAAGCGGGTTCAAGCGTTTTCTTAACTGTTCACTATTCTCTAAATGGTTCTGATTCCTGCCCATACAAGCCCTCCTTGTATATCGATACCTGCCTGGTTAAGCTTTCCCCATGAGGTATCTATCATTATAGTCTGCCATGCCTTTATACAAAATATCCCCGCGTTCATGCAGCATGAGAGCCCGGGAAATAACAATAAGGAGTCCCCGAGTTGTACCAGATTATAGAAGAAATTCAGAAAAGCAAATTTTTCTATTACTGCTATGGCTGTTTGATTAAAATAACGGTTAAAGAGGAAGGCCATGAGGGAATCCTAGAAAAGTTAATGCTCTTCATTGCTCTGTCTAATTGTTACGCAGAAATGGATATGGAATTTAAAAATTCGCAGGGAGTGCAATAGAATGGTGGTCTCAGACAGTATCAACTTACTTATAGTTATTGTATTAATTGCAGCTACCGCCTTTTTTGTGGCTGCTGAATTTGCCATGGTAAAGATCAGGGAGTCTAAAATCCAGCAGCTTATTAATGAAGGAAATGCATCGGCTAATAAAGCAATGCATGTTATTAATAACCTGGATGGGTATTTATCGGCTTGCCAGCTGGGCATTACCTTAACCGCCCTTGGGTTAGGCTGGATAGGAGAGCCTACAGTGGCTGGCCTGGTAGAGCCGCTACTAACATCACTTGGCCTGGGGAAGCAAGCAGTAGGTATAGTTTCGTTCTTAATCGGCTTTTCAACCATTTCATTTTTGCATGTGGTTGTTGGCGAATTAGCACCTAAATCCCTTGCTATTCAGCGTGCGGAAGGGGTTGCCCTATTTGTATCAGGACCATTAATTTGGTTTCACAAAATAATGTATCCTGCCATATGGTTATTAAATGGTGCAGCAAACACTCTCATTCGGTGGGTTGGGCTGCGCAATATAGGTGAACACCAGGGAATTCATTCCGAAGAAGAAATTAGAATGCTCCTGCTCCAAAGTCATGAGGGCGGAGAGATAAACCAATCAGAACTTGAATTGACAAGCAACATCTTTGAGATGAACGAGAAAATTGCGGTAGATATCATGATTCCGCGTACCAGCATGGTATGCATGTTTGATGACCTGCCAATCGAAAAGAATTTTGAGATTATTGCACAAGAACAGTTTGCCCGCTACCCTGTTTGTCTGGAAGATAAAGACCATATTATTGGATATATTCATACGAAAGATTTGTTGACAATCTGTTTAAGAAATGAAAAAATCACTTCTATAAAACAATTTTATCGAGAACCTTTATTTATTTATGAGTTCACACCTGCTGTAGAAATTTTACAACAAATGCAAAAGCAACGCAAACAGCTGGCTATTGTCCTTGACGAATACGGTGGAACTGCAGGTGTTGTGGCATTAGAAGACGTTCTTGAAGAAATTGTTGGCGAAATCGAAGACGAATATGATATTGATGATGTACCTCCGGTTTTTGAACTGGGAGCAGGGCATTATTCAATTGACGCCCGAGAATCTATTATAGATGTTCAGCAGATCCTAAATATTACAATGGAAACTGAAAATATCCATACCTTGGGTGGATGGTTTATAAACCAATATAGAGGGAAACTGGAAAAAAATGCTGAGATTCTTCATGAAGGCTATCGGTTTAAAGTAGTTGAAATTGAAGGAAATAGCATTTTTCGTTTCGAAGTGAAAGCTGAACAAACTGATGAAGTCGCCCCTATTCTCTAACAGAACCTACTTCATAAACGGTCTTTGCTTTTTGGGCTTTTTCTTCATCGTGGACTAACTTAGTCAGTTCGTATGCCAATACTTCCTTGGCTTCGTTTAGCTGACTGCCTTCCCATTGATCCATTGCGTCAATCTGCTCAAGTGGCAAGAAGGTAAGCATGCGTATGCATTTGAGAACATCGGCCTCACCAATATTACGCCAATATTGATAGAATTCAAAAGGTGTCGTTTTGTTGGGGTCAAGCCAAACAGCTCCCTTGGCCGTCTTTCCCATCTTATTGCCTTGGGAATTCTTTAGCAATGTAATTGTCATAGCATAGGCATCTTTGCCTAACTTACGACGAATCAGTTCCGTACCACCTAACATATTGGACCACTGGTCATCACCGCCAAACTGCATATTGCAGCCATAATTCTGATATAGATAATAATAATCATAAGACTGCATAACCATATAATTAAATTCCAAAAAGGATAGCCCCTTTTCCAGCCGCTGCTTGTAACATTCTGCCCGCAACATATTATTTACGGGAAAACAGGCTCCCATATCACGAAGTAATTCAATGTAATTTAGCTCCAAGAGCCAATCTGCATTATTAACCATAATTGCTTTATTCTCGCCGAATTCGATGAATTTTTCCATCTGTTTTTTAAAGCAAGCACAATTATGCTGAATTGTTTCAGGTGACATCATAGAACGCAAATCCGTTCGGCCAGATGGATCACCGATATAACCTGTTCCTCCGCCAAGAAGAACAACCGGTTTGTTTCCTGCCATCTGCAAACGTTTCATTAAGCATAGCGCCATAAAATGCCCCACATGCAAAGAATCCGCAGTTGGATCAAAACCAATATAAAATGTTGCATTACCACTATTAATAATATCTTTAATTTTTTCTTCGTCAGTAACCTGGGCAATTAAGCCACGAGCCACCAATTCATCATAAATTTTCATTATACCAACTCCTCGTCAACAATTTATAATAAAACCCTCTGCTCCGATTGGAGCAGAGGGCAAAATGCGGTACCACCTCTGACTTGGAAATTCCTCACAGAATTTTCCTCACTGAGTGCTAACACTCATACGTTGTATCCGGCGTAACCGTCAACCCTACTGTCAATTCAGGCATCGGCTCCAGGATGTATTCAATCAGTACGTCAACAGCCTCTCACCAGCCGGCTGCTCTCTGAATGATGTGAAACTGACCTACTTCTTCCTCTCATAGCCCTTGCATAATTCAATTTATTAAAGTCTAGTCGATTCAGCAGTAAAAGTAAAGTCACAAAATGATACATGTGTGACATTTTTTAAGTTTCTTTCAATCAGTATATTTAAGAATATCGTTTGGTAAAGTTTGTTTAAGCAAGCATACCAATTTACTCTTTTCCATTTTCATTCCGTTAAGAAGCCATTCGATAACCATATCTGTGCCGCCACGAGCGGCTATATCAATAGCAAAACGCATTGTTTCCGTATTAATGTCAGCCCCCTTAATCATCAGATATTTCTCATATGTTTTTTTCGTAGCCGCAATGTCATAACTGCGAAGACCGTTAATATCACGGCTCGCATAGGCATTTTTTAACACACAATATTTTTCTTGACAAATGTTAAGATAGCACAGCAATGCGTCCTCCCAGGTGAGCCCCTCTGTGATACAACCAAAAGTGACTTCATAAAATTGAGCAAAGTACCAGTTGGCAAGGTCATATTTGTCTTTAAAGTGACGGTAAAACGTCTTTCTCGAAAGAGAAGTACCAGCTACAATTTCACTAACCTGAATATTATCAAGGTTCTTTTTCATCAGTAGTTTCTCAAGTGAGTCTGCCAGAATTTGTTTACTATTCATAGTATTCTCCTATAAGTTCTCCTGCATCGCACAGGGTTCTGCATAAAGGTTGCTGCAACATAAACCCGGCTTACATTGAAAGTGTCAGCCTAAAAGGCTGACACTTAAATTTTGAAAAAGGAACTATATATTTGCTATATCTTGAACTTGCTAACAGTTTGGGTTAATTCCTCAGCCATTTTTGCAAGAGCCTGGCTGGATGCTGCGATTTCCTCCATCGTTGCCGCCTGTTCTTCGGTAGCAGCAGACACCGTTTGTGCCTCACTGGTCGTTTTTTTGCTGACCGCATCTATATCCTGAACGGAATTGACAATTTGCTGACTGTCACTGGCCATCTGCCGGATAGCAGCGGAAATTTCCCTCGTTTGGGTTGACACCGTATTGAATGATGCAAAAATCTCTTCAAAGGCACGACCTGCGTCACCCACTACATCTGAGCCGATTTTAACTTCTCTGGTTCCTTCATTCATTGAAAGCACAGCATCATTTGTGTCTTGCTGTATCATGGAAATCAATTCACCAATTTGTTTGGCTGCAGTTTGTGATTGTTCAGCTAATTTGCGAACCTCTTCTGCCACCACGGCAAAACCGCGGCCCTGTTCACCGGCACGTGCGGCCTCAATAGCGGCGTTGAGGGCCAAAAGGTTGGTCTGGCTGGCCAAGCTGGAAATAGTGTCCACGATCTGCCCGATTTCCTGGGATTGTTCACCCAACTTTGTAACTACTTGTGAAGAACGAGTGACGGCATTTTCTATATTTTCCATCTGTTTAATAACATTTTTCACTGTTTTGCTGCCCTCATGCGCCGTTTCGGCAGACTTGGTCGAAGCACTGGCGACATCGTTGGCATTAGCGGCGATTTGTTGAATATTGGCAGACACCTGTCCCACCACCGACGTGGTTGTATCCAATGCCTCAAGTTGTCTTTCAGCACCGGTCGCGACTTCGTCAACAATGCCAGCCACTTGGCTGACGGCCCGGGCCGTTTGATCAGCACTGGCGGTCAATTGCTCACTGGAGGCGGCAAGCTGTGTGGCCGCCTGCTGGATATGACCAATCAGCGAACGAAGCTGCTGTAAGGTATAGCTTATAGCACCTTCCAAACGCCCGACATCCCCTTGCTTGTTGTCAGCAAAGCCGATGCTCAGATCACCTTTTGCCACAATCTCCATTTTTTCTAAAAGCAGTTGTATTGGCCGCACTAGCTGCCGTTGCATGATAAAAAAGATCAGGAGCACCGCAATAAGCAAAACCCCTATGCTTAAGGCGCCGGTAACAACTATATTTTTTCTTAATTGGCTAAGCGTTTCCTGCCGGTCCAAAACCACTTTTATGATTGCCTTGATCTGACCGGAATAATCTTTAACCGGAACAGCAACATAAGCTTGTTCATTGTTACCACTATAACCGTAAGACATTGCCCCGTTAGCCACTACTTTCTGGAAAATACCGGCAGGCAATGCCAGAGCATCGTCTTTGCTGGTCGCAGCAAGTAGTTTCTCCGACCCATCAGGGTTAAGGGCATAAAGGTAATACTCTCCCGAATATTTTGCTTTTAACTGTTTTTCCAAAAACAGGGTATCAAAGTTCATGCCTGTTTCAACACTACCGGCATGAACATTATTATAAAAAATGGGTATAACGGCACGAAAACCCCAGCCGGTAACTCCGGCTTCAATGCCAATCACCGGCTTGAGTGAACTGTTTGCTTCCACAACGGTCTTCCTGAACCCGGATAAATCGTCGCCAAACTTAGCAGGAGAATTAACTCTGAGAAAAGAAGTGGCCGGAGGCAAATGAAACTGCATTTGTTCCAAGCCTTGTTCTTTTAATTTTTTATATACAGGATTCATGGTTTGAAACAACCGCTCCCGGTCCCGGGAGTTTAATAACTGTGCTACCTCCGGATTATAGGCGACAGAAGCTGCGACAGAATATGAGCGCAGCAGATATTCTTCAATGCTTTGGTTAATACTGAGCTCTATTTTTTGGAAGACCTCTTCTTCACTCCCCAATATAATATCCCGCTGATTAATATAGCTTAAACATCCGACAATCAACAGGCTTACCACAATAACACCAGTAATAAGAAGAATTAGCTGCGATTTTAGAATACTCATGATTTTTCATCCTTTCCCATTACGCCAAAAAACGTCGGCGTTTTCAAGCAACCGTAATGTGTAAAGTTTCAGAAAAAATTATCAATAATTCTAATTATCCCATATAAAAAAGCAGCTTACTATTCATATAATCTGATAATAGTTATTAAAAAATGATTGGGGGTCACTATCTAATTGAGATAATGAGCTTGTTTTTCTCTTACAGGTTGTTTGCATTTAGTTTATATAGCTGTAGAGCCAAGCCCAGCGTCAGCCTGGTTTGATAGTCGTTAAGATCGACATTCAGGATTTTTGCAATGCTCTTGTGGCGATATATCACACTTTTAGGATGAAGATGCTGTTTCTCTGCCGTTTCCCTTATACTCGCACCGCGCAATAGTTCTTCCAGAGTCACCAAATAATTGGTTTGTTTGGTCTGGTCATATTCCAGCAAGTTGCCAATATGTTGCGTAATATATTCTCTGGCAGCGTTGCCGCTTAAAGGCTCGGAAACAAATTGAAACAAGCCGGCTTCCCGGTAATGGACAACCCCGCCTCCATCCACCGCCCTGCTGCGGGCGGCAAGCACCGCACTCAGCGCTTGACGGCAATTTTTTTTCAACCCTTCAATACCGGTATGTACTTCGCTGATGCCTACAAACACTGACATAACTGACATACTGGAGTCATCTTCCAATAATTTAGTTCTGATAAGTGAAGCTATTTCTTTGCTGCGTTCCCACTCATGCTTGCCGAATGTGGCATAACATAAAACATAGATACCATCCTGACAGCCCCAAACTATGCAATTTGGGATTTCACTTAATGCGATCATCATTTTATCTTTACGTTTCCGATCGCAGTTAATCTTAGCTAATTGTGAATTGCAATCACCGGAATCAAATGAATAATTTAAGATTTTGCATACAAATGCAGGGAGGTTTATATCCAGTCCCAGACTGCTGCAAGTATAAGCAAAACTTTCATTACTATCCACTTTCCCGTCAAGGACACTGTTAATAATATCGCTTCTGCGCCGCAGCTCATAAATCATTTGCAACGTGTTTTCTTGCTGTTCCAAAATATCGGCGGCAATAACCGCTGCCGTCCTTTTGCCGTTGACTATATAAGTAAGCGGCACCGTACGCCCCAAGAAATATTGCTTTTCTCCACCAATCTGTATTTCATAAATTCCTTTCCGCTGTATGCCGGAAATAATTGCCTGCTGCACTTCATTTAAAATAAAATCAGCCGAATCTTCCGATAATACCTGGTGAATTGTCTTGCCCAAAAACTCTGTCTCCGGCACAGGGAGCATTCTTTCGTCGCCGAACACATCCAGGTAGCGTCCGTCTTCGTCAATAATGAAGCTGATATCCGATACCGCTTCGGCGAAGTCCCGCAGGCGCCGGTTGCTTTCCCGCAAATCTGCCTCCGCCCTTCTTCGCGCCGTGACATCGATAATCAGGGAGTGAATCAGTATTCGCCCCTTTAGCTTCACAGGACCGGAATATATTTCTACCTCTCTGATGCTCCCATCTTTCAATTTATGACGGAACGGTATTGCCTTATAATGATTCCTGCTTACTTTATTTATACATTCGTCTATTTCTCCCCGCGGGGCGATGTTAATTTGACGTATCGTCATTACCTGCAATTCTTCAAGAGTATAGCCGTAATAGTCTACCGCCGCCTGATTGGCATCAAGAATATTGCCTGTATCAGGATCAATGATAATACCTACCACAGGACTGTCCTGAAAAATCTGGCGATAACCGTAACCGTTTTCCATTTCTTGTATATGCTGTTCATGCTGCTTACGGCCGCTGTTATCCCGGGATATCGTCAACCATTCAATAGCTGAGCCGCTAGAATTAGTGCTATTCAGGACTATCAATTCAAGTTCACCATCCACACAATTTAATACCAAGGCCACTACCGCAAGATTGAAACCTTCAAATAAAAAAACCAGATTGCATGTTTAATGCAACCTGGCAATCATAGATGTAACTCATCCTTAGACCCATGGCTTTGCGTCCCTTCCTTTTGGAAAGTTTGCCCACTATTCCTTTTATATAATCTTTTTATACATCTATCGTCAAAATCCTGCTAAATGTGTGAAAAATTCCATTATTTAATTATCACTAAACCAATTATCTGCTCAAAAAACAAGATTACCTGGTTCCCCAAACTCTGTAATTTTTTTTACAGAATTCCGTATTAATTTAACTTCTTGGCCAAAACAATAATAATAGCAAGGCACTAACAACAAAAGCCTGAAGCAGCAAGTTCAAAACATCCCTAAATCTAACTCGCGACATTTATCTGATAGCACCTCCTGATCCCGCTTGTCGAGATAATTGAATGATTGATGCAGTCTGTATTTTAAGCATAACAAATAAATAAAAATCCATTGTTATATTCTAATTAAAAACAGGTTAATTACTTTTAGAAATCCGGTAAAAAATGCACAATATCTCTACACCGGAACTGCTTGTTGCTTAATCGGGCAGGAGACTGCCCATTAGTTGACAGCCGATTTCTTCCTCTATACCCGAAACTTAACCATTTCCATTTGGAGTGCTTGAGCCAGCCTTGACAGTTCTTCGCTGGAGGCCGCAATGTCTGCCGTTGAAGCCAGTTGTTCCTCAGTGGCTGCCGAAACGTTTTGAGCCTCTCCGGCCGACATCGTGCTGAGGGTGTCAATCGTTGTAACCGTTCCCACAATCTGCTGACTTTCGCCCGCTATTTGCTGAATGGCCGCAGAACTTTCACCCACCTGTTTGGATACACACGACACCACTTCTACGATTTCATGGAAGGCCCTTCCTGCGGCATTGACGACCTCAGCTCCGGCTTTTACTTCTCGCGTACCGTTGTTCATTGCCACGACAGCTTTATCGGTGTCTCCCTGGATTTCCCCAATCAGTTCTGCAATCTTCTTGGCTGCTTCCTGGGACTGCTCGGCAAGCTTGCGGACTTCCTCGGCTACTACGGCAAAGCCTCTTCCCTGTTCGCCCGCCCTTGCCGCCTCGATGGCTGCGTTAAGGGCCAGCAGATTGGTTTGACCGGCAATGCCGGAAATAGTGTCCACAATCTGGCCAATCTCCTTTGAGCGTTCCCCCAGCTTGGCCACGACCTCTGCCGAAGTGTTAACAGTGTCTTCAACCTGAAGCATTTGGCTAACTGCTTGTTCAACTGCCTTGCCGCCTTCATCGGCCTTCCCGGCCGCCTGGATGGATTGTTCTGCAACTTGGGTTATGTTGGCGGCTACCTGCTGTATACCTGCCGACATGTTCTCAACTACAGTAGATGCCTCATTGGCCGCTGCTAATTGCTCATTGGCTCCTGTGGCTACTCTGGTAATCGAAGCTGCAATTTGGTTAGCCGCCTGGGCTGACTGTTCTGAGTTCGCGGTGAGTTCTTCAGACGATGCTGCCAATGTATCGGCACTGTTCTTGATCTGGCCAACAATACCACGTAGTGTGCGCTTCATATTTATAATAGCTTCGGCCATATCACCAATTTCATCATTGCGAGTCGCATGGAAATCTGGTCTGCTTAAGTCCAGCGCTCCAACCGCCGATACCTCTGTTTTTAGGTTATTCAGACGGACAGTTACTTGCCTGCTATAAATAACCGCGACAAGTATTGCTAAAATCGTCACAATTGTACCGGCCATCATCCCGATTTGGCTTTGCACCTTTGACTGATTGATTAGAAAATTGCTATCGGCATTGATGGCGTTGCCTAGTTTTTGGGCCGTAACTACAAACTGAGCATCAATCTGGTCAACTAATTGACGCCCCGCATTAAGTACTTTGTTCAGGTCAGGATCATTATTTTTTTTGGCTGCTATCGCTTTATCGCCAAGTACAAGATATTCAGCCAGCAGTTTTTCTAATTGTCCAGCATTTTCATCGCTATTCCGGGCAGTCTCATTATATTTTTTTACCGTCTCATAACTGTTGCCAAAATTGCTGCGATAACCTTGTTCGTATTGAACTGCCCCGTCAGCATAAAACAGAAAACCGCGCATATTCAGCAGCGCCCGGGTAAAATCAGTATGGGCATCTTTGACCATGATCAGCCTTGCCGAGGCAGTGTTAACCTTATCACTATATTCTACTATCGCGGTTGTAGTGTTTGAGTAACTATATAGCACATACCCTAATATTACGAGAAAAAATAAAATTGTCACCGTAAAAATAGCAGTAAGTTGTACAATGATTGGATACCGTCTGGTCGTCATTTTTGCCATCTCCTTAAAAGTAAATAAGTAAGTTGGTAATATATAGCTATCTTGTTTTATTATGGCATAGTGACTTTTCTTACAGGTTACAAAACAGTTAAGTTTTAGTTAATTATGTACGGGAGTGCCATTTGGCACTCCCGTACATAATTAACTCTTAAGTCGGTTATCTCGCATATCAGGTTTCAAAATGCGTTCTGCGACACCCTTATTTTTTTGCTTGCATAGTTTAATTAGTATGGAAGATGTTCTTATTTTTTAGCCTTGACGTATTCAATAGCTTCCTTACCGGTTATATGCTCAACATCAATTGCAATAATATAAGATTGCGTACAGCCGGTGATTTCCTTATGTTTGACTGCCTCCGGCTGATCTCCTGAATATTTTTCAACTAAAGCCTTAAAAGCTTCCAGCCATTCATCACCTTCTACAATTCTGGCTTTACCAAAAGCAATAACACTACGGAAATAGGAAGTATATTTTTCACTTATGATCCTATCTTCATCTATTACGGCAAAAGATACCTTGGGGTTCTTTCTGATAGCATCGACTTTATGTCCGGATTTCGCTGAATGGAAATAGATTTTGTCATTAAAATAAATATAGCTAAGGGGAACTGTATAAGGATAATCTTCATCACCTAAGCACGCAAGGACACCATTTGTGCATCTATCCATTACAGCTACGGTGTCTTCCATTGATAATAATTGCTTACCTCTTCTCATTTCTCTAAACATCGTTGTTTCCTCGCTTTCATCTCAGACAGTGTTTACTGCGCCTGTTTTAACTATCTATCATGAGCTTTTCGGACATGTTCACCCGCTGGCAGTCTTTACGCCCGCAGGGTCGCAATCAGTCGCTTAGGCTGCAATAACAGCCTAATGGCGTCCGCCGGCGACCGCACCACGATATTGGCCGCCGCCAATACACCGGTACCAACGCCTTCTGGTCCCAGCACGCAAATTTTCAGTCCTGCGATGAAAAACATCGGCTGATCGTTGGTGCCATTGCCCACGACAACGGTGTGCTCAGCTCCCCATTCCTGGACGTACCGGGCTTTTTCCGTCCCATTCTGATCTTTTGCTAATATAATCAGTTCCACCCCCGGCACGTCTGCCAATTCCTGACGGGCCAAGCCGAAAGTATCTGCCGTAATCACGGCAACGTGCACTTTGGCCGCCAGCTCGGCCAGTAATTGCCGTACATCGTCGGACATACGCCCGTCCTCAGCCAGCGTCCCGTTATAATCAAACACTACATGACGGAATTCATATTGTCTGCCATTGGGCAACTGTATGGAAATCATTGTTTTCACTCTCCTTTTATTCCGGTAATTTGTCAGCTGCTAAAATAATCTGGCAACTCCGATCCCCAGCCAGGTAGCAGAGAAACCGACCAGAACATTGAGCCCGACATTATAAAAAGCGCGCAGCATATCTGTTTCTTGCATTAAATGAATTGTTTCGTAGCTAAACGAAGAAAAGGTCGTCATCCCTCCCACAAACCCCACAGTAATAAGCAAGCGCCAATACGGGCTAATACTTAACCGCTCTGTTGTCATCGTCATGAAGGCACCAATAATAAAACAACCCACAACATTTACAATCAGCGTGCCATAAGGAAATTCTGCGCCAAACCGGGCAGCAGCCCAGTTAGACACTAAATAGCGGGCCGTTGCCCCAACAGCTCCACCGATTGCTACTAATATTACTCCTAACAACTCTTTCACCTCATTTGCAGCAATTGTTCGCCAGGATTAGCGTTTCGGCGGCTTGTGTCCATATTTGACAACCTCCACATCGTCAATTGTGACCATGCCTTCTTCCAGCATATCATCCAAAAAGGGCAACAGCTTGGCGATATATTCCTCACTGTCGATAAGTTCAAGCAAAATAGGCAAATCACTGGATAAATCCACAATACTGGCCGTATGAATCCGGCTGTTGGCCCCATAGCCCATAATGCCGCGAAAAACCGTCGCCCCTGCCATATCCAGTTCTTTGGCTTTTCTCACAATAGCATGATACAAGGACTGTCGTTTCCAGTGATCACTTTCCCCGATATAAATCCGTAGTCGTTTGGCCTGACTTGCAATTTTGGGCACAGTAACTTCCTCCTTCGATTTAAGTATACCCTTTCCTTTACACTTTCTGTTGGGAAAAGAACAGACTCCTACCACCTAAGTGGTAGGAGTCATTACCGTTTGCACGGGATTCAGGGCGAACTCCATCGCCGCTATTTAAATATATTTTTATTATACCAGCCTGCCGGATTCAGCGTCAATAGAGATATCACGCTACTTTAAAATATCTCATGGCCAGATATTTTTTTTTATAATCTATTGACTTTGAGTCAACTCAAAGTTGTAACATAAATACAGACTGCATTACCTTGTATTAGAAAGGGGAAAAGAAATATGTCCAGTAAAGTATTTTTTGCAAATTTACGTTCCAGAACAAATAGGAATAATAAAATTAGTAAGCTAAAAAACTTATTTGATCAGGCCGGCTTCCATGAGCTTATTCAACCGGCTGACCTTACAGCTGTAAAACTGACCTTTGGCGAACGTGGCAGTGATGGTTTTATTAATCCTGTTTTTGTACGTCAGATAGTGGATAAAATAAAGGAAAAGGGAGGTAAAGCTTTTCTAACCGACACGAATACACTCTATTCAGGGAGCCGGCATAATTCGGTGGATCATTTATTGACTGCTTTAGAACACGGCTTTGATTACTCGGTTACAGGGGCGCCCCTCATCATAGCTGATGGCCTGCGCAGTGAAAATATTACCGAGATAGAGATTAATAAAAAACATTTTAATAAAGTGAAACTGGCTAAAGACATTGTTAGCGCAGACAGCGTAATCGTATTGTCGCACTTTAAAGGTCATGAAATGGCGGGCTTCGGCGGAGCCATAAAAAATCTTGCCATGGGTGGAGCACCGGCAGTAGGAAAAAAAGAGCAGCATGCTCTTAAGATTGTGGTCAATCAGGAGAAATGCGTTGGCTGTGAAAAGTGCAGTGCAGTTTGTCCGGAAGCAGCCATTACGGTGAATGATAAAAAAGCAAGTGTCGAGGCGGATAAATGTATTGGCTGCGGTGAATGCTTACCGGTTTGTCCTGTAAAAGCCAACGGCATGGACTGGGAAACAGATCTGACAGCATTTCTGGAGCGAATGACCGAATACGGCTATGGATTTGCCAAAGCCCACGCAGGACGTATTGGCTATATTAACGTTCTGCTAAATATCACGCCGGATTGCGACTGTGTACCCTGGAGCGATGCACCGATTGTTCCTGATATTGGTTTTCTTGCATCCACCGATCCAGTTGCTATTGATCAGGCAAGTTATGACCTGGTAAATAAGCAGTTTGGATTCTCCGACTCCCTGCTTGCTTGCAATTTTGAAGCCGGAGCAGATAAGTTTCAGGCTTTGCGTTCCCACATCGACGGTACTATCCAAATGCGCTATGGAGAAGAAATCGGCATGGGCAGCCGCGATTATGAATTAATCATTCTGTAGGCTTGCCGGTATTTGCCTGATAAGCAAAGGGTTCGCAATCCTGTTGCAGCTAAAAGTAAGCTTTTGTCGGTCTGCTTAGTGTTTTTTCCGCCTCAAGTATCTTCTGGTCAAATATAGAAATTTTATAATCCAGGCGCTCCAGGACTTTCTGCATTTCTTCCAGTCTTGCTACAAGTTGTTTACGCTGTTCGATAAGCAGGTCTTTTCTTGCTTTAAGTGTTTCCTCGCTCCCACCCTCAAGATACAGCCTGACATACTCAATCAGTACATCAACCGAAAGACCGGCACCTCGCATACATTTGATGAATTCAACCCAACCGCAGTCTTCTTCGGTATAATCCCTGATCCCGCTTTTATTGCGGTTCACACGGGGAATCAGTCCGATGCGCTCATAATAGCGGAGCGTATCCTGGGAAATATCATACTTTTGACTTACTTCTGTAATTGTCATACGGGTTCTCACCTCCTGCTACCGACAGCATACCACCTGGAGTTGACTCTAAGTCAAGCATAAACTACAAAAATACTATATTTTGCTGCAATGATGACAAGGAACTCCAAATAGGGAGCTAAGGCTGCACCTACCGGGAGTTCCTTGTTGTCGTAGTTCAATCATTCGTCTGATAAATGACCGATTAACACCTGACTCTTTGGGAGCCAGTCATCATTTTGCCGGTTCCCACTTACAACGTACAGGCGAAATGATGGCATTTTCCGCTTTCAATTCTTTAAATGCCTTATCAATATCCTTTCGGTCCAACCCGGACAGTTTCTCAACCTCACCTGCACTTAAAGGTTTACCAGCAGCTTTCATTGTTTCAATAACAGCGTTTTTAACACTCATACTCTAACCTCCTAAAATCTTTCACTATTTTTCCACTACCCAGTTAAAATTATGTGATTTGAATAGTCGTTTGTCCCGGATCAACAATCTGAATCACACCACCCCACGCGCACATCAAATTAGCTGTCTTGTTCAGGGCTGGGCAATTGGCAATCATAACCGTAACTGAACCTGGCACCCATGGGGCTGGGATGACAGGGATGCACGGCATCGGTGTCAATACGCCGAGCGCGGCCGCCGTAGCTGCCGCCACCGTTGGATTGGCCAGAGATGAGCACATGCCGAAAGGCATAACATTGACCAGCGGCTTATTGTCCATAATGTTCGCAACAGGCATGTTTGAAATCACCCTGTTTTGTGGCAGCACCACCAGTGAAGATGGCGCCATACCGAAAGAACACCACAGCCTGGCACCGCCGCACACACACATTCCCATTGGCTTTTCCCCCTTCGCTTGCGGTTTCTGCAGTTCCGGCCGGTTATGGTTTACCCAGCCGGCTTGCCTGCCATATCCGGCTTGATAAGGTGTATTGTCAATTCATTTTGATCATCGCGCCTTTTAGTTCCAGGATGCCGGCGGACTCAATTTTCATGGATGCTCCGCTAGTCAGTGCCGCCGTAACCGCTCCTTTTATCTGTAAAGCCTGTCTGGACTCCAGCGAAATGGTGTCCGCTTTCAACGTAACTTTTCCTCCTTCTTGGTTGCCCAATTCCAGAGCGGCTCTGCCGCCGGCTGCGTGAAAAGAGATGTTGTTTTCGGCAGTTACCAAAATTTTTCCGTTTTTTCCGTCGATCTGCAACATATTTCGGCCGTCTTTATCCTGAACTACAATCATTTGTTGCTCATCTTCCAGACTAATTTTCAGGTTTTTCGGGGTATGGATTTCCAGACGTTCCCCATCTTTTTCCTCTGCGAAAATAATCTCATGACCGCCCTTGGTCTTGATTCGTTTCACCGTATTTTTTTCGCCTTCATCCTGCCGGCTATCCTGAGGATGCATTATTTCAACCCCTTATTATGAAATATGACAAACCGCAAATGTTTCATTAACATGATGCTTTCATATTGAAATTCTCCTACCATAAATTCATTGTGCAGGTTCGCTTGTCAGCGTTAAAAGAAAAATTCAATAGCCATAATTCTCCAACCCATAGCAAAAAACCTTCCTTTTTGTCAGAAACAAAATGTATCTATGATAAAACTAACGATTTACCCGGTATCGATTTTCTAAAAAAATATCGCCTAAACCTAGGTTTAGGCGAGCATAAATACTTGTTTGAAATTTTTCCCAGTCAGTAATCTCTTTTACCGACTTAGGCGGCAAATATCCCCTTTATTCTCAAGCTGCATTTAATTGCGCGGCTCTATACCACACCCTGCGCTTTCATAGCCTCGGCAACTTTAATGAAGCCGGCAATATTGGCGCCAACAACCAGATTGTCCTTATGGGCATACTCTTCAGCCGCCTGGCTGGAGTTTTTATAGATATTGAGCATGATCGTTTTGAGTTTAGCGTCAACTTCTTCAAAGGACCAAGCCATCCGCAGGCTGTTTTGAGACATTTCAAGTCCGGAAACAGACACGCCGCCGGCATTAGCAGCTTTTGAAGGTCCAAGATATACTCCGTTTTTCAGGAAGTATTCAATAGCATCGTTTGTGCAAGGCATATTGGACCCTTCGCAAACGAATTTCACGCCGTTGGCGACAATCTTTTCGGCATCCTCGATAAGAATCTCGTTTTGCGTAGCACAAGGAATTATAACATCAACCTTAACGCCCCAGGGCTTTTCGCCGGGGAAGAATTTAACACCATATTTATCCGCATAGTCTTGAACCTGATCGCGGCAAGATGCTCTCATTTCGAGCAGGTATTCAATTTTCTCGCCACTGACGCCATCCGGATCGTATACATAGCCGTCAGGACCTGAAAGGGTTACAACCCTGCCGCCCAGTTCAGTAACCTTCTTTACCGTTCCCCAGGTAACATTGCCAAAACCTGATACGGCTACGGTTTTACCTTCAAAGCTGGTATCTTTGGACTTCAGCATTTCCTGACAGAAGTAAACAATACCATAACCGGTAGCTTCCGGGCGAGCCAGGCTGCCGCCATAAGTAAGACCTTTTCCGGTCAAAACGCCATTTTCATAACTGCCGATAATTCTCTTATATTGTCCAAAAAGATAGCCAATCTCCCTGCCGCCAACGCCAAGGTCACCGGCCGGCACATCGGTATTGGGTCCGACATAGCGATACAGTTCTGTCATGAAGCTCTGGCAAAAACGCATAACCTCGGCATCCGATTTGCCTTTCGGGTCGAAATCAGATCCGCCTTTGCCACCGCCCATCGGTAAACTTGTCAGCGAATTTTTGAAGGTTTGTTCAAAACCGAGGAATTTGATAATGCCGATGTTAACCGACGGATGGAATCTGAGCCCGCCTTTATATGGCCCAATGGCACTATTGAACTGAACCCGGAAACCACGGTTCACTCTCACCCTGCCAGTGTCATCCATCCAAGGTACACGGAAAATAAATTGCCGCTCCGGCTCCACAATCCTCTCAACAATTCCTAGTTCAATATATTCGGGATTTTTTTCAAGAACAGGTACTAAAGAGCCAAGCACTTCCTGGACCGTCTGGTGGAATTCAGGTTCATTTGCATTTCGTTCAACAACGCGGCGATAAATTTCATCACAGTACTTTTGAGCATTTGTAGTCATGTTCCAATCCCCCTTAATATTTTGCATAATATATCCAATTCTCTGTACTTATATTATACTACTCTGGTTTGGATTTTGTACACATAATTTAACAGAATTTTCGCTCAGATGCTCCTCTCTAAATCCACCGTTGAAAGACTACGTTTCTTTCCAGCAAACAAAATCAGGTCAATTCTGAACAACAACAATATTTGCAGTATTCATCGCTGAATTATTCGATGAATACTGCTATTTTTGTTGCCTGCAAAAGCAATATTGTAATTCTACAGGAAACATCAAAAATATTTCGCATTTTTTTATTACTACTTTTGCAGGAGTATAATCTTCTTTGCCCTGGGAAGCCAGGCTTATTTGTAAATAATACCTTTAAAGCTTCTCCCGTCAATTTTTGCCCTAAATGGCTCCTGCCTCCTAACCAGCTTGACAAATTTGGTTTGCTGCAGTACAGGCTGGTTGAGCAGCCATTCCCAGTCAAGCATCCCGGCAGCTTGATTATTGTACTGAATGTGGAAATATCCCATGCCGGTGGCTGTCAGATTATGAAAAAAATGACTGCCAAGTGAAGGTTCCGGACGAAGGTTTTTCAGATCGACTTCCACGATGATCATAGCCCGGGACATTTGCTCCCAGGTCAAAGGAATTCCTAACCAGCGGTCTGCTGTTCCCATTCTGCCAAAGCCAACGAGAATGCACCGGCGTCCTTCCCTGATCAGCACCTGGTTTAACTCACCAATCTCATTAGCAATTTGAACACTGTCCTGCAAATTAAAATCTGCCGGATCCACAAAAATGATATCGTGAATATTTTGGTAACTGCCGTTGCCAATGGTGTGGTGACTGAAACACCAGAATGCCTCCGGTTCATCCATATTAACTTCAAAAGCTTCCCTGCCGACCACCATCGGCCTGATTTGCAGGAAATTAAACTCCTTGGGTTTGCTTTTATCCTTAGGAATATTGACAGCAAATTCGATTTCCACATCGGTGCCAAACGACTGTTTCCCCAACCCCAGCAAGTCTTTAATAATTTGCCTCAATGGCAGCCTATTATACTTGAGAATGGGTGCAAATGTCACCAGCTTTGGCCCTTGTTGATATATGTTGTCATAGATACAGTCATTTTCTACCGAATAGGTGCTGCCAATATACTCGAGTGACTGATCTTTATGAGCCTGAGAAATCAACAGCTTCTTATAAATATAATCTTCATCGGCCCTGAGCGTAATGTCGGCGGAATCCTTAAAATTTATCGCATAAAACGCATGCTGCGATTTTTCCAGATACTCCTTAGGGCCTGAAACAAGAGGATTAAGCTTAGGATAAGCCGGAGAAAACCGGTATACCCGCTCACCTTCAACAATAGCTTTGCCTAATCCCAAGGCCAGACTTACGATTCCATCTTCCGGCTTCAGCGGATCAAAAGGATAAAAGTTATAGGATTGAGCCACACCGGAAATGGCTGGATAATAGTGATCACCATAATGTTCTCCAACCAATTCCTGAATCAGAACAGCCATTTTCTCTTCTTCGATCCGGATATCCGCATTCTTGGCGTATTGTACAGGAGCTGCATAAAACACCGAGGCATAGACCAGCTTAACCGCATCTTCAAGCTGCTTAACCCGAATTTCGGGGTCAGCGTGACAGTTTGGCACCACATAGGTATTGTAGATACCGGCAAAAGGCAGTATCCGCGAATCCTCCAGGATGCTTGACGAACGAACCGCAAGCGGACATTTGATATATTGGGTCAGGACAAGCAGATTTTCCTTCGTACCAGCCGGTAAAGGGCTTGCCGTAAATTTTTGCGCTATCTCCGCTTCTGTCGGGCCAGTAGCCAGAAAGGAATACAGTTTATTTTCTTCAATAAATTTTTCAAAAGCATCACTGCCAATAACAAACGAACGAGGCACCTTGATTTTCATATCTTCGTACTTATCTGCCAATTGGGCTTTGGCAATCATGCCATTCATGAAAGCGACCCCTCTGGCCTTCCCGCCTAAAGAACCTGTTCCCAGTTTTATAAAGGCATTCTCCATATCTTTTTTGGAAAGCCCTTCAAAAGCAAGAACCAGTCCGGATTGATATTTTTGAAAATAACCATTCAGCACTTTCAGGATATAGGCTCGAATATCAGCGGCACTGGATACATTCTCTGTATCCACGAATCTCAGTCTATCCGCCACCTCGACTTCGGCCCGGGCACGGAACCAGCGTGAAAAGTCATTTTTCTTCGCATGATAGTAAAGGCTTGCATCCGGCAAATCACGGATGATCCTTTCCAGGTTGGTGATGTCAGTTGCCTTATCAATGACTCTGCCATCAGGATACTTAAATACAAAAGAGCCGAAACCATAATTTTCCAGAATGTATGTACGTATATTCTGCAGCAGTTTGGGCGAGTTTTTATTGAGAAAATCCAAACGCAGGGCTTCGGCCTTGGCGGCATTTTCCGCTTCCTCGGACTGTAATAAAAACGGCAGGTCAGGAATGTTCTCCCGCACGATTTTGTTTAATTCAATACCAGCCTGGGGATGCAGTATCCCATTCTTAGGAAACCTCACATCAGAAATTATCCCCAGCAAATTATGGCGATACTTGCTGATAATTTCCATTGCTTCTTCATAGGTTTCCGCGAGAAGGATTTTCGGCCGCAGCCGTACCCTGAGCAAACCATGCTTTATATTCATGGCATGCAGCACCAGGTAGCGGGTCTGCGTCAAAATTTCCGTATAAATAGTAGGCAATATTTGCGAGTAATATGCCGGAGAATCATCCACCAAAAGGATGGCCTGAACACCCAGCTTACTGTCAGCTTCCACGTTTTGCTTGTCTTCGATGTATTTAATAATGGCAACCAGAACTTTATTATCTCCCGACCAGTGGAAGACCCTGTCTATACAAGAAATTGCCCGAATCCGGGCAATTATTTCCGGAGTGAGCCGGTCATAAGAAAGCATAACAATCGGGATGTTTGGGTAAGCTTCGTGAATTTTTGTCTCAACCTCAAATGAACTCATATCGCTTATGCGGGACATGGTAATGATCAAATGGATGGGCCTTAATTTTAATTCTTCCCAAGCATCCTCCCCGTCAGCTACCCAATGAATCCTGGGAATAAAAGGAATACTCAAATCATTGAAATGATGGTAAATCTGCTCGATTAACATGCCATCTTCCTCAAGGACATATGCGTCGTATGCAGTAGATATCAACAGTATTTCCGTGACCCTGAATTTCATCAGGTCATGAATACCTGAAAAACGGGCTTTCATATCACCGAATCTATTCATAGCACTTCTCCTATTCCTTGAAATATCATCCCTGCTATCAGTATATACTAAATTGGCTTAAGAATCGATTAGAAACGGCAATGAAGGCAGAATTTTCAAACGTATCCGGCGTTAATTTACTTGCTATCCACTGCTTGACTCTCTCTTGCCACCGGCTTAACGGCTTCCAGGCAGTCACGGCACTCCAGCACGAATAGCAGTGCATACAAATTGGCCATTTTGGCCATTAACAGCATTTCCTGCCCCGGCTGATACCCCTCCTGTCCGCGGAGCAGGTCGCCGCATTCTCCCTCCAGTTCAGCCAGACAGGCATACAATTGCTCCCATTCCGTCATATCATTCGCCCCTTTGCGCCTCCTTGGCGCTGTCAATACTGTTTTTCCCCATCAGTGTACCGTTCATCCACCCCTGATTTCATCCAGCAGAGCGGCAAGAACCAACAGGGAGGATTGCGCTGGAGCCGAGAAATGTATGGCTATGCACTCTCCGGGCAGTTTCAATTGCCAAACTCCGGTTTTATCCCATGTCGCCGGCTCCAGTTGCCATTCCTTGATTTTCGCCAGTGGAATATAACGGCGTACCACTCCGTACCGCCCCATACTCCCGCCGCTGCCAGCATCACTCACGAAGATCAGTTCCCTGTCGGTCAGTACGCACACATAGGCTGCCGTCAGCCGACGACGGGAAAACAGAAAGCGCGGTATAGTGAGCTCTGGTTGATATACTGTGGTGAATACCCTCTCTCCCGGTAAAACACATTCTTTAGCATAATTCAAAAACCTATAATCAATTGCTGCTAAACTTTCCAGGGCTTCCTGTCCCTCCCCCCGGACCTCTCGGCTCGCCCCACCCCACGTCTGGCGCACAGCCTGCACCACCTGCGTAAATAACGCCGCCGCCACCGCATTATACTCTACCTGCACTACTGCCGGCCTGCCGACCGCCACTCCACTTAGCCGCAGCCAGGAATATAAATGCACTGCCCCTTGCTCCACATAGTCCAGGTCGTCAAGCAGCCATTCACTGACCTGGACACCATCTACGGTATTTTCCAATACGCTGATTTTTTTATCACACAGCATAGTTAACCGGGCGTTCACCTTGCAACTACCCCAGCCATCGGGTGGCGAATAAATAAGATACGGCGGCAGCCGATCAGCAGGTACAAACGGCCGAAACAGTCCGGGTATCTCCTCCCAGGCGATCAGTTGCCGAGCCCAGACGTCAGTCAGTGACAGCATGATGCTCCCTTCTTTCCTCTAATACTGGAAAATAAAAACTCCTACCGCTTTACGGTAGGAGTCATCACCTGGCCAGCCAGGATTCGGGCGAACTCCATCGCCCCAAACTTTTATTTTTTTTATTATAACAGGCTCAGGGAAAAAATGTCAATCCTTTATTGGTATGAATTTTCTGCAAAACTATTCCTTTTTTCCTCCCATAACCGTCTGCGTTCTTCAAAACTTACTGCTTTATGCACTTGATGCAGCAGCCATTGATAGCCGAAAGCGTCGAGAAATATAGCATTGGTCACTCCGTAATCAGGCAGTTCAGTCACTGGCTGAAGCTCTGTACAGCCCGCGCTGATAGCCTTTGCAAAGGTTGACTTGATATCAGGAACGAGGATATTAAACCATATTGATTGAGGGTTATCCAGGGTTGGCGCTTTCAAGCCGAAGGTCGGGTTTTCATCCAACATATGAAAGCGTACTTCATACAGTGTAAAAATGACTTCATTTTCACCTTTGGGGAAATTCGTAACCTCAACACGCTGGAGATCAAATACTTTTTCGTATAATTCCAATGCTTTCAGGCTGTCGGAAACAACCATGTCAATTTCTACCCCGGTCATTGTAAAGCCTCCTTAAACAAAATCCTTTGTTTCAATTTTTCCACAATTGGTACTTGCTATTCTCGGAAGTAAGCTACCTGGCTGATAACATGAGCGGCTAACGGATAGAATAAGATGGTCGGGCCTACAACCATGGCCTGATAATACTTCGGGGGAGGACGGGAATTTGGCAACTGATTTTGAACTAATTATTCGAACATTAATTACTTTGCTCACTCTGCTTATTATTACGAGGATTTTGGGGAGAAGAACTCTATCTGAGTTAACTTTTTATGATTTTGTCGTCGGCCTAATTCTCGGTAATATTGGTGCTGCAATCATCACAGACGGATTCAGTATTCGTGAGGGGATAATTGCTCTGGTTGTTGCAACATTATGGGCTTTGACCATGAATGTGTTGTCGCTAAAATTCATTCCCGCCCGCAAAATGATTGAAGCCGAACCGCTTCTGGTTATCAACGGGGGTAAAATCTTAGAAGGCAATCTACAAAAGCGCTACTATAATATCAATGATCTTCTGGAAATGCTCCGGGAAAAAGAGATATTCGACCCCAATCAAGTCGAGAAAGCGCTAATTGAATCAGACGGCCAGCTTAGTGTATTAAAAAAACCGGAATATCAAAGCCCGGCAATGAAAGACTTAAATAACCCCGGCGGCCAGACCCCAGTAAGCCGTCTAACCGGTACAGAGGTTATAATTGACGGGAAAGTCATCGAACAGGGGTTAGCCAAAAGCGGCTTAACACTGCAAAAACTAGAGCTCCAGTTGCTCAGCCTAGGCATCAAAAATGTTGAAGATGTGATGCTGGCAATGTTTACTCCTGAGGGTAATCTATATATTGATAAGAAAAACGATGCTTGATTATAAGGCGATTAACCTATGTATTATCCAGCCATAAAGTAATTAACCCGCAGCTTCATGCTGCGGGTTAATTACTTTACTAGGCACTATTTTACGAAGATGAACTTGTTAACTCCGATTTTACTTGCTGGATATCATTTGGTGCAGCAGGAGCAGCCGGCTTGTAATATCCCTTTTGCATAGCAGTTTGAGCGATTTGATACTGCCGCTGTTCATCCTGGTTTCGCATTTGTTGAAAGGTTGAACGCAATTGAGAGTCGCCTGTTTCAGCAATTACATTAGCATAGGTTGCTAAACTGCTTTTTATCATGGCTAAATAATCATTAAGCATATCTTTATCATTCATGATTTAGCTTGCCTCCCTATTGTAAAAATGACATAAGTTTCTGTTTCGCGTTTCTGGCTGCCGCTGCATCGGTTTGAAACATTTGCTTAAGCTGTGCATCAGTGCACTGCTGAGCATATGCTTCCAGTTTATTGGCCACCGTTTCATGACCGCCAATCATGTGTCGTAAGTGTTGAAGATCCATTTGATTTAATTGTGCCAAAGCTAACACTCCTTTCCATATATTTCACGATTATTATTAATTGAAATATTCTTCATTATTCAGGTAAAATAAGGTAATTCAAATCCCCTGTTTTTGGGGCTCAAACCTGACGTGGTTTTTTATGAAACCAAGCCACTCCCTAAGCGAGCGGCTTGATAGAATATTCACCGATAATCCGCATAAAATCAATACTGAATATACTTTTTCCAATGACTTAATGTTTTACTTTCTTTATCTAAAGCTGTCTTTCCGGTCTAAGGGTTTATTATTAGTATAAGAATTGGGAAGTGGTGTTATGAAAAGTGATTTCCACACCTTCCGCGGCTATCAACTACTCATTCAGCAACAGCAGGCTTTAACGCCAAGTATGGAAGATTATCTGGAAATGATTTATCGTAACTGTGTAAAAGAAGGTCATGTCCGGATGAACCAGCTTGCCGATCAGCTTAATGTCCGCTCGTCTTCAGTGACGAAAATTGTACAAAAGCTGGCAGAATTAGACTTCCTTATTTATCGTCCCTATGGAATTATACAGTTGACTGAAAAGGGAACTACTATGGGCAAGTTCCTTTTGCAGCGTCATAATATGCTGAAAGATTTTTTAGAAAAACTGGGACTGACAGGCACCTTGCTCCAGGACACCGAAATGCTGGAACATCATGTCAGTTTGGAACTTCTGAAAACTATCGGAATCTTTTTGTTGTTTTTAGAAAGTCAACCGGCTTTTTTACAGGCTTTTACCGAGTTTCGCCAAACACTGCCCAAAGCCACGCCGGCTATCGACCTTGACAACTAATACTTAACCCCCTTCTAAACCTCATAGCCGGATAGCTGGCGGTATAATTTACTTTGCTGCACATAACTCCTGCCTTCGGCCGTAATTCGTATCTCATTTGCCTGTAATGCAGCGTATTGGTTTATAACCAGCCGGTCAAGCACCTTGTGAAAGAAAGACGCCTGCCATTGAAGTTGATTGACAAGGTCATCTGCCTGCCCTTGCCCGCCCCCTGGTTTCCTAGCTTCAAGGGTTAATAGATGAATGAGCAACGCCAGACCGGCAAATTCATATTTTTGTTGACAAGACTGCCGGATTACCGCAATAATCCCCTTCCGGGGCGCTGTCATTACTACGGTAAAAAAAATCAACCCAGTCATTGTTGCCATGGAACCGGCAATCGAGACATCCAGCCAAAAAGATGCCGCATAACCGGTCACCGCACTAAGGATACCGAAAAACACGCTGGCTAAGATCATATGCTGTAGTTTCTCTGTGATAAAATAGGCGGTAGCCGGCGGTCCAACCATTAATGCAACCACTAAGATTGCGCCAACCGCATTAAAAGCTCCTACCGCGGTTACCGAGACCATTGTCATCAAAGAATAATGGACTATGGCCGGCGAAATTCCCAGAACACCTGCCAGTATTGGATCAAAGGTAACCAGTTTCAATTCTTTGTAAAACAAACCGATATAGCCGAGATTGAGGCTAAGGATGCAGGCCATAACATAGAGTGATTTAGGTCCGATATCAACATTATTTACAACTAACCGGTCAAACGGGGCAAACGCCAGCTCCCCTAGTAATACAGCGTCTGTGTCTAAATGAACGTCACCGGCATAGCGACTGATGAGCAACACACCAATACTAAATAACAGGGGAAATACCAAGCCAATGGATGCATCTTCACTAATTTTTTGGACCTTTTGAATAAATTCGACCAAAAATACGGTCACAAGCCCCATCAAAGCTGCACCGATGAGTAACAAAGGCGAGTTCAAGTCATGCGTGATAAAGAAAGCGATAACAATTCCTAATAAGATAGTATGGCTGATAGCATCACTCATCATCGCCATTTTTCTTAAAATCAGGAATACACCTGGCAGGGAACAAGCGGCAGCGGTTACAATGGCAATATTCAATATTTCCAATTGCGCCTGGTTCATACGAATTCTCTCCTTTTGCTAAGTTTCCGGTATTGGAGTTTGCTTGCAGCCGCTTGCCGGTTTCTGCGAATTTGCGCCATAACCAGCCCCGCCTAGGAGCTGCCAGCAGGGAAATGATTACAATACAGGTCACCACGATAATAATGACCGGCCCTGTAGGCACCCGGGACCCCAGCGAACTGAGCATCGTCCCGACGATGCCGGCGGCTGCACCGAACAATGCCGACAACAAAGTCATAACAGACAAGCGATCTGTCCATTGCCTGGCGGCAACCGCCGGCGAGATCAACATAGCGCTCATCAATACCACCCCGACACTCTGCAAGCCAATGACAATTGACAACACCACCAGCCCTGTCAAAAAAACATCTAACAGCTTTACAGAAAATCCAAGACTTGCAGCATATTCATAGTCAAAGCACAAAATCTTGAATTCTTTCCAAAAAAGCAGCACCAATAGGAGCACAATAGCGGCTATACCCGCCATCATCTGGATATCACGGCTTAGCAGGGTCGCCGCCTGACCGAAAAGAAATTTTTCTAAACCGGCCTGATTCGCGTTGGGCGTTTTCTGAATATAAGTAAGCAGGACCAGGCCAAAGCCAAAGAAGACTGATAAAGTCATTCCCAGGGAAGTGTCATATTTCACCTTGGTATAACGTGAAACGGCTAATACGGCCAACGCAGCCAGCCAGCCTGACACCAAAGCGCCAATTAACAGCAGGGAGGTTGTTTTGGTATTGGTCAAAATAAACGCCAGACAAATCCCCGGTAAAGCTGCATGGGAAATCGCGTCGCCAATTAAACTGCGTTTACGCAGCACCTCATAAACTCCCAGAGTGCCGCTTAGCAATCCGAATATGGCTGACCCCAGGGCCACCGTCACAAAAGTATAATCCAGGGTCAGTATGGCGGGTAATGTCATAGTATCACTTCCATTCTTATCTTCTTGAACCGTAAGTTCAGCAAGAGAGCGGGCAGCCTGCCTGAATGCAGGGCGCTGCGCGCTCCTTGCTGAAATATCCTGTTCCCTGATTTACACCGGGAAACTTTTTTAGGCGTGGGAAACTTTGGGATATACTAAGACCGATAAGTTAATTTAATGAGGTCGTCGGTAAATACATCCTCAATGGTGCCGCTGGCAATCAGTTTGACATTTAGCAGTGTGACCCAGTCAAAGTATTCCGGCACAGTCTGCAAATCATGGTGCACCACCACAACAGTTTTCCCTTCAGTCCGCAGCTTCTGCAGCAATTTTACAATCGTTTTCTCTGTTTTGGCATCTACGCCTTGAAAGGGTTCATCCATAAAGTAAATTTCCGCATCCTGTGCTAATGCTCTGGCTAAAAAAACGCGTTGTTGCTGGCCCCCGGATAATTGACTTATTTGCCGCTCAGCAAAACTTTCCATGCCAACCTGCTCCAGTGCGCGCATTGCCAATTGCCGGTCATAGTCCCGCGGACGGCGCAGCCAGCCTAAAGAACCATAGCGCCCCATTAGAGTGACATCAAATACACTGGTGGGAAAATCCCAGTCAACACTGCCCCGTTGCGGTACATAGCTGACTTTTTTCCGTTGTTCCTGGTACGGTTTGTTCCAAAAGGAGATTCTCCCTGCCGCCGAACGAACCAGCCCGAGTGCAGTTTTAATCAAAGTTGATTTTCCCGCACCATTAGGCCCCACAATTGCCATCAAAATTCCCGAAGGTATTTCCAGGTTGACATTCCAGATAACCGGCCGCTCCTGATAGGCGACTGTTAAATCTTCTATTTTTAACGCTGCCTCTTGCATAGGACCTCCTATTCCGCTAATAATGCCTTAACTATGGTATTAATGTTGTGCTCAATCGTTCCGGTATAAGTACCTGTCGGAGTGCCTGATTCTCCTAATGAGTCGGAGAATAATTCACCGCCGATTTGGACCTGAAACCCACGCGCCTTTACTGCTTCCTGCAAAGCTTCAATGGTTTTTTTAGGAACAGAAGTCTCTACAAAGATTGCCGCAATTTTGTTTTGTACAATAAAGTCGGCCAACTCCCGCACATCGGCAGTACCGGCTTCCGCTGCCGTGCTGATGCCCTGCAAGCCTTTAACTTCAAAACCGTAAGCCCTGCCAAAATAGTTAAACGCATCATGTGCGGTAATTAACACCCGGGACTGTTCCGGCACCCGTTTCGCTTGCGCCTGCACATAACTATGTAGCGCGTTCAGTTTGCTAATATATGCGGCGGCATTTTGCTCAAACTGCTCTTTATGAGCCGGTTCCAAAGCAATTAAGGCTTCTTTTACTTTTGCCACAGCCAACATCCAGTTTTGTACATCAAACCAGATATGCGGATCGTAGTTTCCGTCAAACTCTTCAGATTCAAGCAATCTGGACTTGTCAAGCGTTTCACCTACCGCCAGCGTAGCAACTCCCGCCTTCTGCATTTGTGCAAACACATCGCTCATCTTCCCCTCTAAATGCAGACCATTATAAATAATTAAACGGGCTTTGCTCATTTTATTAACATCCCCGGCGCTTGGTTTGTACAGATGAGGGTCGATACCTGCTCCCATCAACCCTTCCACAGTCACATAGTCACCGCCAATGACTTGCACCAAATCGGTTAACATCGTAGTTGTTGTAACGATATGAGGTTTAGCGTGAACAGACTGGGCTGACCGTTGACCATCTGAACCGCAAGCGGCTGTAAATAGCCCAGTAATAAGCAGGAGCACCAATACCCAGATTGTTTTTATTTTCATTGATTACGAACCTCCTCAATTGATATGAAATTTTGTCTTTGCAAGGAATTACCTTGATGATAAGTATTTAAATAAACACAACACTCCTTATTAAATATTTGAACCTGCAGGCCAGCTCTAATCGATATACCGGTAGAATATATTATGCGATCGGCTACAAATGGTTCCCGCGGCTAACATTTTGATAAACTTATTTATTTTCAGATATACTGTACAGAATTGAGCCCCTTTCCAGTGAAAATGTTGTCCATATAATATAAAAGCCTGCCGTAAAAATACGGCAGGCTTTTATATCAGGAAGACGGCTGCTCTAGATGTATTATTGTGTTCTCTATGTACCGTTATTCTGTCGTGCCGCTCTCTTCGCCTTTCAGAATATCAATCAGCTTCATTGCAGCTCGCGACAATTTCTTTTCCCTGTGATATACGACCCAGACACTAAACTCCGGCCGGGGAACATTAGTAAACTCAATTAACGAGCCGTCTGCAAGCAGGTTTTTGACCAGATTTAGCGGCAAGGCGCCACAACCCAATCCCTGTAAAATAGAGTTTTTCATGGCTTCCGCATCGTTGTAAACAATGGATGGTTCATTTTTTTTACACCCAAGCGTTTTGTCATATAACGAGCGAAACAATCCCCCTGCTTTATAGCCCAACAGAGGATATTCCAAAATGTCAGTGCTGTGCTTGAATTTTTCAGCAACCTTTGGATGTACAACCCAAACCAATTGCTCTTTGAAGACTTCAAATCCAGTGAGATAATCCAACGACAGTTCTTTTTGAATAATTCCCAAATCAAAGCGATTTTCCGCAATGCCTTTTGGAACAGTGGCTGCATGAGAGCACATTTCCATAGTAACTGAGCAATGGGGTACTTGTTGTTGAAAGGTCTGGAGATAGGGCGCCAAAATATAATTAACTGTGGTTGTCGAAATGCCAATTTTGATATTCCCCGGATGAGCGCTTAATGCCTTGTGAGCCTCATCATAGATCGCCAATAGCTTTTCCGCGTAAGCAATCAATTCCCGTCCAGCATCAGTAATAAACAGTTTTTTCCCGACCCGGTCAAATAGCATGACGCCAAAGGCTTGCTCTAACGCGCGTATCTGCCCAGTAACCGTTGGCTGGGTAAAGTTCAATTGTTCTGCCGCTTGGGTCATGTTGCCAAGTTTTGCGACCATCAAAAAAGTCTGGAAAAGCTGAATGTCCATATTTCACCTCTTTGTCCCATTAGCCTGTCAGTTTTGCCATTGTAAAACTATGATGGACATAATTCATTATATTCTTCTAAATCCAACTGCTTTCTCCTGCTGGGTAATGTGAATCTGCTTGCTAAGAAAACCTTATTGATTCAATAACGATTGCCAATTTCACAGTTCAATGCAGCAGGACTATACTTTAATCAAGAACAAAGTATTATGAGGAGGAAATGAAAAATGGAAATGCTTATATTTTATTTAATTGCTATTTATATTTCAGCAGTTGAAACCAGCAATGAAAGAAAAGAGTAATACCTGTTCTGCATTTTGCCTGGAAGATTCTGCCGCGGAAAAAATAATTTCTGTTTGGGAGTTATTAGCAGAAAACAAACACTTCCCTTTTCCAGATTACGGCCACCGGAAAATGGCTCTGCAGGATTGCTGGCGTAGCTATGACAATGCCGCTCAACAAAAAGCAGTCCGCAGAATCTTACAAAGAATGAACATTGATATTGAAGAATTAGATGAAAACTACAATAAAACAAGATTTTGCGGAGTTTCACTCTATGAGCCGCTGCCTAAACAAAATGGAGACTTTGCCCCAAATCGCTTCATTGAAAATGCTGAAGACCTTTTTATTTCGCATACAGAAGAGGAACAGGCAGCATTAATGAAAAAACACTGCGATAAAATTAACTCCCACGAAGTTGTCTGTTATTGCACTGCCTGTATAAAAGGCATCAATCTTGGCGAAAAAAATGGTATTCACTTATTAGACCTCATGTTTGGAATAGAACCTAAAGCAACTGCAGGCCTTTAATTAGCAGGCAGGCCTAAATCCAGGGATAGCATCAGCCACCACAGTACCATCCTTAATAGTATCATTTTGTTTGCACCCTCGATAAAAGAAAAAACCTGAACTTATCTTTCCGAAAAAGAAAGCAAATTTAGGGTCTACTGAGTAAAAAAGCCTATGAATCCTTAGTAATTAAGAGTTCATAAGCTTTTTCCAGTTCTAACCTTTTTATTGTTTAGTAAAACCTTCATGAGCTAATTCGTATTTTAGAAATCTTCTCTACCACGCCTGCCAAACCCCATATGACGGCCTGCAAAACCATGCGCGTGCGGCCCATGTCCGTGAAAATCAGGTTGTTCGCCGCCAAGTGTTTCTTTTAACGTTGCAATAATACGGTCTAGATACCCAGCCAAAATTTCTTGTTCCTCTTTGTTCAAGCTTTGGAACATTTCGTCTGCTGCGAGTTTTTGGGCACGCCGCTGTTCATTCTCTGCAGCCACCTCTGCCCCTTCATCTGTTAACTTGATATCCATGGCGCGCTTGTCTTCAGCTGAGGGTGTGCGGGTGATATAACCATTTTGTTCCAGTTTAGTCAATAATTCTCCCAAAGATTGTGGTCGTATGCCAAGTAAATACGCGAGTTTCTTTTGGCTCATTTCCGGTTGCATCTTGAGCAAAGACAGAATTCGGCCTTGCCCGCGATAAGGATCATGAAGATGGCTGGCCCCCATCTGATGGTGCTTTTGCATGAATAAACGACTAAGCATGATGAATCTTTCAGTTAAACTGATATTTTCTTTTTCCATACTTATCTCTCCTTGTATTTTACTAAGGTACCTTAAATATATAATAAAGGTACCTTAGTGATTTGTCAATATTTTTTCCCTGGAAAATAACGTTATAATTGCTTGCTATATAAAAAAAAACGCTCATCACAGCTAAAATGGCTGATTGAGCGTTTTGACATATATAAATAATTCCTACTATAGTCCCTAGAAAATAGTTTTCTATCTATCGTCTCACATTCCAAATTTACTGGCTAAGTAACCTATTGGAATCTGCCGGAGCATCTGACCGTTCGCTATTGCTATAACTGCGAAGTTGAGACGCAACTGTAATAGTATAGCTTTCAAACATTAAAGCATATCCCTGTCGCTGACTCATACGATGTTCTGTTTGATTGCGCCATTTACTTACCGCTTCCTCGTTTTCCCAAACAGACAGACTAAGCAGTTTTCCTTCATTTACAAGACTGGCGAAACGCTCTGCACGTATGAATCCTTCACTTTTTACAAGCTCATTTTTAAGATCAGCAGCTAAGGCAAGATACTCATCCATATAACTCTTTTTAACTTTAACTTCAAACAAAACTAATATCACTTACATACACCTTTTTTCTATAAATATTTGCAGTGCGAAAATGGATTAATAGTTCATCCAGACCAACTGCATGACTTCATATCAACGCGGCCGTCCATTAGGAAAGGCACACCTTCGGCTTCCAAAAGAGCCTTGCGGATATTTGCATACATGCCGCCTGTAATGGAACCATCTGCCATAACAACCCGCTGCCACGGCAAATGATCCGGGCAACAACGCATAGCCCAGCCAACCACCCGCGCCGCGCGGGGGCGTCCCAGCATCCGGGCGATCTGGCCATAGGATACCACTTTGCCGTAAGGTATTTGCCCAACAACGGCGTACACTTGCTGAAAAAACGGATTCGAATTCAACATTAACTCACCCTGACTTGTTTATAGTTATCTTCAACTCTTTTCAACATACCGGGCAATGATAGTCCCGGCAAGCAATGACCATACCGGAGCGCTAATATTTAAAATTGTAATATTAGCCAGAGCAATCATAAAGGCAAAAGTTACACTAAGTTTCATCGATGGCCGGGAAAAACTAATTTGCAGGCTGTTTATATAGACGCCAAGCAAGGCAAAACCACCCAGGATTCCAATAAAAGCACTCGGCAAAGCCTGAATCCAGGGAACAAACTTCCACGCAAACAATCCAAAAATAAGAATAATGCTGCCGGAAACAACTGCCCCCATATAACGCGCTTTCTTTGGACCTGCTTCTTCAGCAGCACAGATCGCAGTCATCATTCCTCCGATATTCGCAGACTGACCGCCAAAAATACCGGCAATAACTGAAAAGATACCACTCAAAGTAACAATTCGATTAACCGGGGGATGATAATCATTTTGCTCTAAAGCTCCAAGCCCCACAGCGCAATCATTGCTTAAAATAAGTAATGCCAAGGGAACCGCAACCGAGAGGAAACTAGCCAAGCCAAACTCCGGAACTTGAGCTTGGGGAAATATAAAATCGGTCGCCATTCCTGTATTGCCAAAATTATGGGACAAAAGCAAGAGGATGCTCCCGGTTATAATTGCTGCTAATATCGGCGGAATTCGCGTATTGGCTTTGCTGAAAAACAAAAAAGCCAGTAAGGCACCGCCGCCAACCAACAGGAATTGGCTGGTAGACACAATAAAATTTATCATATATTTAGTAACCATTCCGGCCAGCATCGCTGAAATAATCTCTTTGGGAACATAATCCAATAATTTAGAAAAAGTACCCAACGTCCCTACCGCCAGTATTAATAAACCGGATAAAAGATAAGCGCCGATAAGCTCCGAATAAGTAAATTGACTGGTAACTGTGGCTAAAAAGGCTACTCCGGTAATGGAATGAGCCCCTACGATCGGCATGCGATAGCGCAGCGGCAAAATAATACCAAAAATCCCACCGCCAACATATATCGCAAAAAACCAGAGTATCGTTTGATAGGTTGAAAAATTCCCATTCACCGCCGCCTCTAAAATAATGGCTGGCGGACCGGCGATGGCTAATAATGAAGTAACAATTCCTGCTGCCATATTTCTTGGATTTAAATCGCGTAAAGGGTTACCCCTCTCCGCCTGAGTAACCATCTTAAAAACGTTCAGATATATTCCCCCCAGAACATTAAAGCATATGTTGTCTCTGCTTAAGTTTCCCCGTATATTCTAACTGGCAGAGAATATCTTCTCCAACTTTGGTTATACATCCTCCTGTATCGTAATTATATAAGGCATACTGTTCAAATACAAGCAACTATGAAAATTGAAGCCGCCAATCGTTCTGCGGCAGCAAAGATTTACACCGGCTACCGCAATGCCTTCCTCAAAACCATCAACGGCACTCTGACGAAAGATTTGCTGATCCGTGACGAGGATGTACAGGTTCTGAACGATCAAGAATTCACAAAAAACGAACGTGTCACAAAACGTTTTTTAAAACAGTATTTGTGGCACGCTCCAACAACCTATTGCCATATTGTATTTTCAAGATTTTAACCCTGCAGCTGTGTTGCTTATTGCCGTCTCATAGCCTTCCGGCTCTGTCACGGATTAATCTGTCAATTCCGCCTCAGCAGCAAGCTTACGCACCAGCACCCGGGTAATCCGCATGTTATCCACTTCCTCAACTACGAACGCATATTCGTCATAATCGACCTGCTGACCAATCCGAGGCGGCATCTCTACTCGAACCGTCATCCAACCGCCAATCGTATCAACAACCCCTGTATCCAAGTCCATTTCAAACACTTCATTAACTTCGTCAATGAGCAAACGCCCATCCACTGAATGAACATTATCCGCCCGCATCTCGACAACCGGCCGCTCTTCATCAAACTCATCCTGGATTTCACCGACAATTTCCTCCAGAATATCCTCGACCGTCACCAAACCGGCTGTACCGCCATATTCATCAATCACAAGCGCAATTTGCGCCTGATTCTTTTGCATCAGCTTGAGCAAGCTACTGATCGGCATCGTTTCCGGTATAGCCATAATATTTCGTGTTATTTCCCTTAACGCAGGAGTCTCGCCCTTAGCCAGCGCCGCCAGCAAATCCTTGATATGAACAAAACCGATAATATTGTCTTTATCCGGGTCACAAACCGGATAACGGGTAAGTTGCTCGTCCAAAGCCTTTTCCAGGTTGACGGCAAATGGGTCCTCGGCATAAAGACAAACCATATCGGTGCGGGGGATCATAACTTCATTCACATGCCTTTCGGCAAAATCAAAAATATTATCGACATACGTAAGTTCTGTCTGATTAATATATCCCTGCTGATGGCTTTCTTCCATCAAAATTCGGATTTCTTCCTCCGTATGGGCAGCTTCATGCTCACTTGCCACTTCAATGCCTACTGCCCGTAAAATCCGGTTGGCAATACTATTTAATACCCAAATTATCGGAAACATCAACTTATAAAATGCGATGAGCGGCACCGACGTCCAGATGGCTACACTGTCGGCCTTTTGAATAGCCAGCGACTTCGGCGCCAATTCACCCAGAATAATATGCAACGCAGTGATGATCGAAAAGGCAATAGCAAAGGCAATAGTGTGAATTATTGCTCCCGATAAGCCGAAGTCTGCCAGCACCGGCTCAATCAAACGGGCGATCGCCGGTTCGCCAATCCAGCCTAAGCCTAGCGATGCCAGGGTAATTCCAAGCTGACAGGCCGATAAATAGGCATCCAGATTATCAACTAACCGTTTCGCATATTTCGCCCGTGTATTCCCTTCCTGCAGCAGCGTATCAATACGTGTACTGCGTACCTTTACCATGGCGAATTCTGCAGCAACAAAAAAGCCGTTTAGCAGCACTAAAAACATAACCAGAAAAATATTCCATACAACCAATGTTGTATCCAATAAAGCCCAAACTCTCCCTATATTCAGGGAGAATTGGTTCACCTCCTCTTTTTATAAAAGCCTTTTATTACAAGTTTTCAAACTACACCTCAAGTTCAAAAGAGGGAGTTGCCTTGGCGACTCCCTCTCCTGTCAGCATCCCTGCCGCTTAGCCAATTTCTGCAATTTGTCCGCCCGCCGGGCGGTAGCAGGGTGCACACTAGATTCGTATTGATGTTTATTATACCGATAATGCCTGCCCTTTACAAATCTCCTGTCAGGTTCAGTCAAGCAGCCTGAGACCCTCAGCCGGGAATCCGGCATTCTGGATTGCCGCCTGTCACGCTGGCTCTCTCGGGCTTCGTCAAGCTCGCTTTTTCATAGCTGACCAGCTGGCAATGACATTCTGTTCACCCGCAGTTCGCCAGATTAGACTACCGTTTTATATGGCATATCATTCGGGATAATTATGCACAAAGGTACTAATAAGAGGGCCGGTGATTGCCGCACTGATGGACAAAAACGGAAAATACGGCCTTCCCTGTATTGGACAGGAAGGGCCGCATGATATGAAGTAACGCTTTTATTTTCCAAATGGCGAATCGTCCCGGCGGACAAAAAATCCCTGATTATGATTGCAAGCCGGACAGATTTGCGGTGCTCCGGTACCTTTATGGATATGGCCACAGTTTAGGCAGATATATTCGGTGGGAGTTCCGTTTTCAAATAGTTTATTGGTTTGCATCAGCTGTGCATACTGAGCAAAACGCTGGCTATGTACTTTTTCAATCTCTGCGATCAGGTAAAAAGAGTTTGCTATATTGGAAAATCCTTCCTCTTTAGCCTTGTCGCCAAAAGATTTATAAATCGTCTCATACTCGGCAGCTTCGTGCTTGGCAGACAGCTGCAAAAGCTCCAGGATGTTATCCGAATTATCGATAGGATAGTTGGCAGTCAGTGAGATTTCCTGCCCATGGAACTCTTTTAAGTGATTATAGAATACCTCAGCATGTTCCTTTTCCTGATTACCGGTGTAATGGAAAAGCCAGTATAAGACCTGAAGGTTTTGTTTTTTTGACTGTCCTGCGGCAAATTCGTAGCGCCGCCACGCTTGGCATTCACCGGCAAAAGCCCGTAAAAGGTTCTCCTTGGTAACGCTGTCCTTTAGTGCAACCATTCTCTTCCTCCTAATTTTGTATATTTATTTAGTAGTATTACCAAATTTCTCTGGTTTATAAGAAAAAAGGAATGAATGGTAACCCTCATAAGACAGCATAAATTTATTTTGACACAGCCTTCGGTTTCACTTTGCCGCTCCGTAATAATACGGCAGGAATCACCATAAAAATACAGGCCACCAGTAGAACAACAAAAACATCGTCAAAAGCGAAGATGACCGACTGGCGCTGTACTAAGCCGCTGATCATTGCCATAGCCTTATGCTGAACAATGCCCGGGGAATAGCCGGCTTGCAGCCACACATTATCAAGATAGGTAAACATATGCTGGATTGCTCCCGGAGGAGTCCCCGCCTCCCTGAGCAGTTTTTCCATTCCCACCAGAGTATTCTTTGTGGCAATGGATGTCACGTTGATGTTTTCGGCATTGTGGGCCAGATGGTAGATTCCCCTGTTTTGCATGAGTGTCGACATTATCGCTATGCCAAAAGAACCGGCCAGCTGACGAACAGTATTGCTAAGAGAACTTGCCCGGCTGATCTTGGCCAAGGGCACTGAGTTCATGCCCAGCACCGTCACCGTCATGAGAAACAGTCCGAAGCCGATGCCGCGTAGAATCATGCCGATGGTAATCGTTAGATATGTGGTATCCATGTCCAGATACATAAAGGGTACCATACTGACAATCACGAAACCGATGCCGGTGATGACCACCGGCTTTGCGCCAAACCGGTCGGCCAAGGCGGCCGCTAGCGGCATGACCAGGCCGGAGGCGACAGCCGAAGGCAGCATAAGAATACCTGACTGCATTGCCGAATAATCCCGCACATTCTCGAAATAAAGCGGAAAGAGGAAAATAGTACTAAATAGTGCGCCATACCCCATGAAGTTAACCACCGAGCTAAAGAAAAAATTCCAGTCAGTCAATAACCGCAAATCGATAATTGGCTGTTCGTGATTCAGTTCGATCACGACAAACAAGGTCAGACTGGCAACAGCGATGTAGAGCAAACTGAGAATATAGGCTGACGTCCAGCCTTCCTCCACGCCTTTGCTCAGTGCCAACAGCAGGCAAAACAGCCCTACGGCGGACGTAACAAACCCACCCAGATCAAATTTGTTCCCGCGCTGTACCGGCGTTTCCTGCAGCACCAGTGCCGCAGCAAGATAGCCGATGATTCCCACTGGAATATTGATGGTAAAAATCAGCCGCCAGTCCCAGTACTCCACCAGGTAACCGCTCAGTGTCGGGCCGACCGCCGGTGCTACCATAGCCGATATACCCCAGATACCGATGGCCATGTTTCTTTCCTGAATCGGGAAAATCCGATATACGATGGTCATGGTGACCGGAATGATTGTCCCGCCGCCGATGGCCTGGATCACCCTAAAAATAATCATCGACTCATTACTCCAGGCCATACCGCAGAGTAATGATCCCACGGTAAACACCATCAGGCTAATCAAATACATGCGTCGTGTCCCGAAGGCATCACAAAAGTAGCCGGTTACCGGCTGCAGCACGCCCATGGTCAGCATATAAGCGGTCAATATCCACTGGGCATCCTCCGAATTAACAGAAAAAACCGCCATCATCTTGGGGATGGCAATATTGACAATGCTGGTATCTAAAATACTCATGAATCCGCCGATGCTAATGACACCCAGCGCCCACCAGCGGTAACGCGCCTCAGAGAGTGCCAAGCGAGGAATATTCACACTGCCACCCCCGTCAGTCCAAATGGACTTTGACGATCACCGACATTCCGGGGCGGAAAACAACATCTGGATTTTCGGGCAGACTGATCTTAATCGGAATGCGTTGAGTAACCTTGGTGTAATTATTCGACGCATTCTCGGTAGGAATGAGGGCAAACACCGAAGTCGCAGTGTTGCCGATTTCATAGATCTTACCGCTAAATGTCCGGCCCGGGTATCCGTCTATGGTATATTGCACCAATTGACCAACTTTGAGCTTACCGATGTAGGTCTCTTCAATCCGGGCATTGACCCACAGATCCTTGATGTTGACAACGTTGAACAGCGGCTGCCCCATGACCACCACTTCTCCGACATTGGCCGACTTAAGAGCCACCACCCCGTCAACCGGGGAAATGATAGTGGTATCACCATAAGTCAGATTATGTACTGCCAGGGCAGCCTCAGCCTGCTTTACCTGGAACTCAGCCGCCCGTATAGTTTCCTCACGGGCACCGGTTATCGCCAGGTCCAGCGCCTGGCTGGCAGCCTTATACGCCTCTTTGGTTACTTGGTAAGCCGTTTGGGCATTATCCCGCTGGGAGGCGCTGATCGCCCCGTCAGCGTATAACCTGTCCATCCGCTCATAATTAACTGTCGCATTGTCCAGATTGGCCTTGGCTTGATCGGCGAACGCCCGGGCCTGCTGGATTTCCTGCGGACGGGTACCGTTCACAAGCTGCTCATAGTTGGCTTTCGCCACCGCGAGCGCCGCCTCGGCCTGGGCCTTCTGCGCCAGAATGTCTTGCGGGTCGATGCGGGCCACTGTCTGTCCGGCCTTTACCATATCCCCCTCCGCCACCATTAATTGGGCGACCTTGCCGGTGACCTTGCTGCTAACAGTTACAATCGTACCGCTTACACGCGCATCGTCAGTGCCGACATACCGGGTCGTATAATACCAGTAGCCTCCTCCCGCGAGAATGCCTATCACCACAAATACAACCAACAGACCAATTGTCAGCTTGCGTTTTTTCTCAGTACCAGTTCCATTCTCGCTCATTCCTAGTCCTCCTCATTACTAGTCAGTTAAAACAGGTATTGTCGGTAGTCAGGCACTTCAGAGAAAAAGTTCCTTCCTAATTTAATTCACGAATTTCATAATCATCGCTTTTTAGAACCGGTTGTAGTTCGAATTGCGGCAGTTACATCTGCTAAAAACCTGCTGGCAAATTCTAGTTCATCTTGACTATATGTACTAAAAATTTGCTTAAAAACTTCTTCCGCCTCCTTGTGCGAGATTTCATGAAGTTCAAAAACTTTTCTTCCCAGCGGCTTTAAGCGGTAGTAAATTTCTTTTTGGTTATCTGCCAGGCGATACGCTTCAATCATGTTCTTCTTTATCAGTTTAGTTGCTATCTTGGAAATACCGCCTTTGGTTATATTTAGTTTTTTGGCAATAGCCGTTGTATTGAACATTTCATTGCGTTCAATACAGTCAATGACATGACATTCTGCCAGAGAAACACTTACATTACGCAGTTCTTCATGTCCCTGTTCCTGCAGATTATTTTCTAAAACTTGCTTCTTATATTCTTCCACATCATTAAAATGATACAGTAAGACTTCAAATTGTTTAATTAGTTTCTGAACTCTCTGTTCTTTATTTTGCATACTCAACCCAACTTTTCAGATGTCAATCTTAATTTAATTTTTATTATACAGTATGTAAATATCCAAAGCCAGCATAATTGTTTCCATGTCAATAAAATTTGGTTGACTCGGAAACAATATCGTTTTATAATAAAATTGTTTCCAAGGAAACCAACATTGTTACAAGGAGCGATGCATAATGAAAATTGATCTGTCAGTTACTGTTACCGAAGAAATTCTACAATTAATGTCAAGTATGACTGCTACTGGTCAAATACCCCCTGTTGTTCAATTCGGACATATCGGCACCCACTTCGACGTGATGAACAAAAAATTTCCGCTGGAGAATACCGAACGAAGAGGAATACTCTTTGATGTCAGCCACGTAAAAGAAAGAGAAATTGAAGCAAGCGATATCAATCTGGACAAAATCACTGAACACGATTTTATTATGTTTTATACCGGCTGCTTACAAGAAAACAAATTCGGAACTGCTGAATATCTCAAAACCCGGCTCGAATTATCTGATACGCTAATAACCGATCTTGTAAACAAAAAGGTAAGCATGATTGGCATTGATTTCCCAGGTATTCGTAAGCCTGCCGAACATTTCCGGGCCGACCAGTATTGCGCCGATAACGGAGTCTTTGTTATTGAAAATCTGGCAAATCTGGAAATATTGCTGGCAGCAGCCAAAGGCCAGCCATTTTTAGTGCATACTTATCCGGTCAATTATGAAGGACTGACAGGACTCCCCTGCCGGGTCGTTGCCGAAGTGTAAGACCTCGATGTTAAATATATAACTGAGTTTATCCTGACATTAAAACGCTGTCATCAAAAAACCCGCGAAATTCGCGGGTTGACACCGTATTATCCTATTGTATTTTTTAAGGTTTTAACCTGATGTTTTCTTCCTATGTCTGCGGGAACATCTACCCCATTCCCCACAGCCCATGATCCCAGGCACTGCCTGACTTCACAGGCTGTGTTCTCTTTTCAGCCCAATGCAACACTCCACGTGCACTGAGGTTTCATAAGGCAGGCCACAGCCGCAGCCCAAATAACTGCCAAGATTCCTAAGTTCTTCTCTTGCATTTAAAGTCCCCTCCTGTCCGAAGTACAACCATAACCAACAGAGCGACCTTGCATGCTTGGTATATAGGTCTACAGAGTGCCAATAGGCATGCCGCAATTTGATAAATCTCATTTACAACAGGCATATTGATGTATTGAACCCTCCTGAAACCAACACTTCTGATATCATTAGATATTGTTTTCCGGTTTTTGTATCCTCTAAGATTCTGATCGTATAAACCCGCTCATCTTGCGAGTAGATAACCTTAAACCGTCGGTTTTTCATTCGGATCACCTCACTATTGAATTTGCTCCCATTTAGCAGAAAAACTGACTAATTGGTAATGAACCCAAACACAAGTGCAACACCCAGGCGTACTGCAAAATCATAGATAGCCATACGCCCCCCTTCCCTCCAAATATTACCTCTTAGCACGGTTTTTGAACAAGTGGCTGTTGTAGCGTTATGTCAGCGTTCTTTTTCTCGCTTGTCTACTACCGCCTCAACAGGTTTTTCTTTGGGTTTCATTCTCCAAAATACAACATTCATCACAATCACAATAATCACGCATACAACCATAGAAGCCCAAAAGCCCATATCAATGCCATACCACTGTGTTGTACCAAAAAGATCCATCCAAATATTATTTAAATCCATTGTTAAGCTCCTTTCTTTTAGAGAAGATCACCGTAGTGCCGGACATATGCCTTCTTTATGCTTGTGGCCAGCACCATATACAATATGATGCAGGGAATCAAGTAAGCAAAGTATGCGGCCGGCAGCGGCAGAAATCCGAGCGTTGTTCCAAACGAAGTAAACGGAATGACTGTTACGACTCCAACGCCAATTAAGGTGAGCATCGTAAGCGTGGCGGAAGCGCGGCTCTGGATGAACGGGAGCTTCGGTGTCCGGATCATGTGAATAACCAAGGTTTGGCTCCACATGGATTCAACAAACCATCCGGCTTGGAACAGCGCCACATAATTCGCTTGCATCTGTAGTAACTCTGCGCCGGTAAAGTGACTTGCCAGGTCGTTATATAGAATACCGTTGGACACAAACAGCGGGCAAAAAATAAAGTACATAAATGCATAAGTGGTCCAGTCAAATATGGAACTTGTGGGGCCAAGCCACAGCATGAAACTGCCAACAGAAGACGCATCCCACTTCCGGGGTTCCTTCAGAAACTCCTCGTCTACGTTGTCCCAGGGAATAGACGTGCAGGACAAATCGTAGATCAGGTTGAGAAAGATCAATTGCACGCTCATCATCGGCAGAAACGGAAGCAGGGCGGAGGCTGCCAGTACCGAAAACATATTGCCAAAGTTGGAGGACGCCGTCATCTTGATGTATTTATTCATATTGGCATAGGTCCTGCGGCCCTCAATAATGCCTTCCTCCAACACCATGAGATTCTTTTCCAAAAGGATAATGTCTGCGGATTCCTTCGCAATATCTACCGCAGTATCTACAGAAATGCCAACATCAGCGGACTTCATTGCGGCAGCGTCATTGATACCGTCACCTAGGAAGCCAACGGTGTGCCCGTTATTGCGAAGGACGGTCACGATACGAGCCTTCTGGTCCGGGGAAAGCTTTGCAAACACCTCGGTATGCTCGGCTGCTTTTGCCAGCTCGTCATCATCCATTTTGTCAATATCGGAACCAAGCAGCAGGTTATTGACTCTCAAGCCAACCTGTTTGCAAATAAAGCGGGTTACCTTGTCATTATCTCCGGTCAGAATTTTGGTTCTAACACCATAGTCTTTAAGAGCTTTGATTGCCGCAGAGACGGAATCTTTCGGCGGATCAAGGAAGGCTAGGTATCCGATCAACACCATGTCGTACTCATCTCTTACACCAAATGCCCGAATGGGAGAAGGATTATTTTTTTGGGCAACGGCAATGACCCGCATCCCATCTTCATTAAAACCATCTACCGTTCGCAGGATTTTTTCTTTTAATGCGTCTGTAAGCGGCTCGACTTCGCCCTGATATTCTACAAAGGAGCAGATCGAAAGCATTTCCTCCACGGCGCCTTTGGTGACCATCTGAGTTTTACCGCTTTTATCACTGACTACTATGGATAAACGGCGACGGGTAAAATCAAAGGGAATCTCATCAACTTTTGTATAAGCTTCAGACAAATCGATGAGCCTGGGATCGGAAGCCTCCTCCTCCTCTGTTTTGTGGATGATGGCCAAATCCATCAGATTTTTGTAGCCTGTCTGAAAATAACTGTTCAGGTAGGCGTGGCGAAGTACACGGGTATCTTTATTGCCCATCACGTCCATGTGATACTCCAGTACCACGCGCTCCTGTGTCAATGTGCCGGTTTTGTCCGTGCAAAGAATATCAATGGCACCAAAATTCTGGATGGAATTCAGGTTCTTCACGATGGTCTTCTTTTGCGACATGGTTACAGCGCCTTTTGCCAGGCAAGTAGTGACAATCATCGGCAACATTTCAGGGGTCAGTCCTACTGCAATGGAAATACCAAACAGGAACGCTTCCAGCCAGTCACCTTTGGTAAGCCCGTTAATAACAACACAATAGGCACCATAACGAACATAAACCGGATGAGTACCCAGGATACGGCATTTACCCCCTTGGTAAAGCTGGTTTCAACGGCTTCACTTGCAACTGAAGAAGCCATAGAGCCAAACAGGGTATCGTCACCCACAGAAATAATCACTGCGGTGGCGCTGCCGCTGATCACATTAGTCCCCATGAGCACAATATTGGCATACTCAGTAACGGTATCAACTTGATCCTCACAGACGGTATCCACTTTTTCCACAGGTTCGCTTTCGCCGGTCAGGGCTGATTGGCTGATGAACAAATCTTTTGCCTGGATAATTCTTGCATCCGCAGGAATCATATCACCGGCAGAAAGATGAATGATATCACCAACCACCGCATCGACAAGGGGAAGCTCCTGCCTTTTACCGTCCTGGCGATCAACGGTGAAAGTCGTGGTAATCATGCCCAGGAGTTTTTCAGCAGCATTGCCGGATCTTGACTCTTGGACAAAGCGTAAAGTCCCGGAAATAATAACCATAGTCATGATAATGACGACCGTGCGCAGGCTAACATCCTCCGATGCGTTTTGCATAATCGGCAGGGCAATATCCGTGATAGCAGATACAATAGCAAGACAAAATAGGATTGCCGTAAAGGGGTTGATGAACGCACCTGCCAACTTTTGCGACAGTGTTTTTTTCCTTCCGTGGGTCACCTTATTGTTGCCATAGGACATGCGGCTGGCAACGACCTCATTTTCCGAAAGACCGTCCAGAGAGGTATTAAATTTCCGAAAAACATCTTTTAGCTTATTTGTTGCGGCGAAAACTATTGTTTCGTTGGTCCTATCCCTGCGAGCAAGACTATCTGCGATGTTTCCAACCGCCGCTCTGTTCGGGTTCTTGTTCATGAGTCTATACCTCCTAATTTGATTACGTAGTTCCCTGGAACAGCCAAAAAGGGCATAAAAAAACCATCGCTATTATGCTTCTCCAGCGCATAACCCGTAAGTTGTTTTGCAAAGTTTCTTCGCATTACGGAAATGCAGCTTATAGAGGAATACATAAACGATGGACAAATTTTTTATGGATGAATGGCGATTTTTCTACTATTCCAATAGTCGAATCGCAGCTTCAGTTATAACGAACCTGTTATAACTTCCACACATATTAATTTGCCTGACCGTTTTGGTTTGTCCCCTACAACTGTAACTGTCCACGAACTCTCATCTCCTTCTATTTCTTGGGCAATATAGCGACTCAAAGGTGCTTTATCCTGTAACTACCTTCAGCTGGGATTCCCCCCCACCTGAAACCAAGTTTGCTTTATCAGTATAAATAGAATCAGTACTAAATCCCATGGCTAAACTCTTGCGATTCTCTTGCCAAATAGCAAGAAAAAACGGATTGATTCAGCTGTGCCACAGCAAAAGTCAATCCGTTTTCCTATTCTCTGGCAGTAAACTTATAACCAAATTCTCCAATAGTAAGGATGTATTCCGGCCCATCCGGGTGGGGTAAAAATTAATCTACTCTCCGGTCTTTAGGTCATCCCCCGCAGCTCCCTGCCCTTTCGCCAAACAGACTACACCCAGTAGGATTAAGACGCCGCCCAATACCTTATTGGTTGTCAATGGCTCGTTAAATAGCCAGACGGATAACAGCGTTACACTGGCTATTTCCAAATGCGAAGCGGCAAAAGCAGGACCCACCGGCGCATATTTAAGCAAAGTCATCCAGGTTACGAAAGAGCCGAGATAACCGCCCAAGGCCAGATAAACCCAAACAGTCTCTAATACTCTAAGAAGCCAGACCGTGTCAAGCTCTACAGGCAGAGCTTGCTCGCCGGCATATTTCATACAGATTTGCGTCAGCGTATCAAAGCAAAGCAATACAAAAAAACCTATAAAGTAAAACCGTTTGCTCATTGTCCCCCCAGCCCCACAACGGCTACGCCCACCGAGATCAGTGTCATGCCGGCCAACCGCCAACCGGTAAGCTGTTCACCAAAAAATATCCGGCCAGCTACCATAATAACGACAATATTAATAGAAGCCAACATGACGCCCACCGACAGCGGGACAAGCGATAAAAAAGCTACCCAGCAAACAAACTCGACAATGTAAAACAAGATACCTACCCAGAGCCAGGGCCCCTTAGCCATGTCTTTCCAATGGCTAAGGCCACTGTGCTCAGCGCTTTTGACCGCCGCCGCCTTGAAGGACAATTGTCCGATCGTATCGCAGGTAATGTTGGCCAGCCAGACCAAAAGGGCCAATACGCTCATCATAGCCAATTCCTCCGTTTGCTGAGTCCCTGTAGCAACTCCTGGGGCGGGCGCTCCCGGTATTCAGCAGCTTCAAGCAAGGTTTGAAGCTGGCCGGGCTTGCGTTCATACTGCGCCAATTTTTCTTTTTCCTGCCTGCTGAGTTGTTCGACAAAATAGCGGGCTGTTTCCATGCCAACCTGGCGTCTCTCCTGGTCAATGGTAATCATATGGTAGCTGTCCTCCAGCGCGATCAGACGACTGGGACCGCTGATATGCTCTTTGATATAGATTGCGTTACGGATGCTGGCAATATCATCATCGCGGGCATGGACCAGCAGGGTGGGAATCTTAATTTGGGGAAGATTTACCTTAACCAGGTCCACTAACCGCCACAGCTCGCGCAGCGACCGGCCCGGCGTCCCGGCAAAACCGGCAGCCGCAGGGTCACCGCTTATCATTTGGGCGTGGACTCGCTCGCGCAGCCGCTTGTTTTTGATGCCATAAGGCCAGGCTTCTTCAAAACGGTAACGCTTACCAATATAAGGGAGCCTTAGGACAAGCGGCAGTAAAAAGCTTAGTCTTGGTATGCTCCAGCCATCCCACCATAAGGTAGTAGAATACAGGCTCAAGGCACGAATACGGCCGGGAAAGGTCTGGGCCAGACGCAGGCTGAGCACAGCTCCGGCCGAGATGCCGCCGGCAAAAATGACGTCAGCGTGCTCAGAAAAAGCGAAGAATGCTTCCTCGACACTTTTTGACCAATCCGCCCAGGTTGTCTGTAAAAGCTCAGCTTCCGAGACACAATGTCCGGCCAGGAGCGGGCAAAAAACGGTAAAGCCATAGGCGTTTAAATCTTTAGCTATACCTGACAACTCCGTGGGGGTGCCTGTCAGACCATGGACAAGAATAACGCCGACAAGCCCCCCCGGCCACAATAACCCCATTGTTTTTAGTTGGTCTATTGATATAGTCATTGAATAACTTCACCCGCACCAATCATTTCTTCGTTACCCGGTGCAGTACTTGGTCGAGTAAACGGAAAGCCAGATCGATTTCATTCCGGGAAATGTCTAATGACGGTGCGAACGTTATGACGTTTTTATAATAGCCGCCAATGTCGAGAACGAGGCCATATTGACGGCCATCTACTTCCAGGTCGCCCTTCATGGCTTCATCAACAATGCGATCCATCATCGCCTTATCAGGGGTAAAGCCGTCTTCAGCGCAGATTTCGGCCCTAAGGGCCAGGCCTAAGCCATCGACATCGCCAATAATAGCATAACGGGACTTAAGCTCCCTGAGTCCCTCCAGGAAATAACGGCCGCTATCGTTAACGCGGGTTTCATAATCAATTTCTTCCAGCATCCGCACGGTTTCCAAAGCAACAGCCGTACCCAAGGGGTTACTGGCAAACGTGGAATGCGTAGAGCCACAAGGGAAAACATCCGGTGTGATCATTGCTTCTTTAGCCCACAGGCCGGACAGGGGATTTAAACCATTGGTCATCGCTTTGCCGAACACCAGGACATCCGGCGTGACGCCAAAGTTTTCCAGACCCCAGTATTTACCTGTCCGGTAAAAGCCCATCTGAATTTCATCGTCGACCATGAGAATATTATGCTGGTCTAAAATACGCTTTAGCGCCGGGAAGTAGCCATCTGGCGGAATAACGTAGCCGCCTGTTCCCTGAATGCACTCTACATAAAAGGCCGCGTATTCGGCCTCGTGGGCTTTGGGGTCCCATAATCCGTAGTATTCGGTCTCAAAGAGCCTCTCAAGCTGTTGTATACAAAACATATCGCAGCTCTCGCGGTTCAGCTTATAAGGACAGCGGAAACAGTAAGGGAAAGGCACAAACAGCGCCCGCTCGCCGAAATGCCCGTACCGGCGTCGATAACGGTACGACGAGGTAATGCTTGTGGCTCCGAGCGTACGACCATGATAGCCCCCTTCAAAAGCAAGCATGAGACTTTTCCCATGGCAGAAATTGCGGACTAATTTCAGCGAGTCTTCAACAGCCTGCGAACCGCCGACATTGAAATGGACCCGGCCTTTGACCCGGTGCTTGTTCTCCATATACCGGCACAGTGCCGTTGCCAGCTCTACTTTTTCGCGGTGCAAATATTGTGATGCCAATTGCGGCAATGTGTCGAGCTGTCTTTTCAAAGCATTGTTTAGGCGCTCATTGCCGTAGCCAAAATTGACTGCCGAATACCACATTTGCAGATCGAGATAAGGCCGGTCGCGGTCGTCGTATACAAAGGAACCCTGACTGTGGACGAAGAGCTTAGGCGGGTCGATGTAGTGGACGGTATCGCCGTAGGAGCAATATGCGGCCTCAGCGGCCAATAAACTATTCTGATTTTTGTTGTCGTTTTTCATTATTAACCTCCTGATTGGGCAAGCTTAGTCTCTGACTCAGAGCTCAAGCGCTGTAGTATTTCGTTGTAGTGAAAAGACTGGCTGTGCTGCAGGCAGTCCAAAATGCGGATAATTTTATAAAAATCGTCGTAAGGCAAATAGTTGAGGCTGTTCTCACGGCAATAAGCTTCCAGCGACAAGCCCCTTTTCGCTAAAACTAAAGCGGCGCGGGAAGCAAGACAAAAATCTGAACGGCCATCGCCGATTAAAATAACGGGACTTTGGCTGGCGGCGGCTGCACATTTACAGACGCCCGACCCGCAGTTTTCACGACTGTGCGGAAAAGCCAGTTCATACCCGGACTCTATGATCCGCAGCTGATTGGCTATTATCGGAATATCCTGTAGTCCGTGGCGGGCTAAGACATGGCGGATGACATAATCAAGTCCATCGCTGACAACGGTCAGGTCTATTTTTTGCCTGCGGACAAAAGCGATAAATTCTTTGAAGCCTTTGGCCAGCGAAATTTTATCTAAAAAATTATGTAAGTCAGCCAGGTTGAGGTCGAGCATCCCAATTTGTTGGGCCATACATTCGCGGGCCGTTATGTGCCCGGCTACCCATTGCCGCTCTATCTCCTCCCATTCCGGCGAAGCGAAGCGGCTAAGCAGGGCATCGGTTGTATCCATAGACGTAATGGTATTGTCAAAGTCACAGATGATAGAGAATGATCCGGAATTTTTCCAGCTTAAAGAGAGGTTTCTCATATGTTTTTATCCTTTTCCTGTGGTTTGCGGTTTTTGCCTGTCAATACCCGGCTTGTTTTAGCAATTCCAGGATCTCCAGGTTAAAAAGGTGTTGCTGGCTCTGCCATGCCGGTAGTCGGGAAATATCCAATTCCACCTGTGTGTCCAGCCTTGTCAATAGTTTTTTAAAAATACCTTTATACTCATAGTGGGAGATTTCACCGGTGATATCAACACCGGTCAGTTTACCGGCGCAGGCTTGTATCAACTGCGCAAGATGGCGTTTTTCAAACACGCCCTGGTCCCAGTTCGTCCTGATCAGATCCTGACGGAAAACATCCTTATCAATGGATAAATATATCCTGCGGGCTGTGGCCAGACGGTCGGCAAAAGCGGCTAACAGTTCATCGGCGGTCTCCGACCGGCGGCAATATTGCCGCCGGCCGAGCCACCCCAGCCAAGGCGCGTCCGGCCCGATACTCCAATAAGTCAGGCGCCTGGCAAGAAAGGGGGTAAGATAATTCTCCCAGGCATGAGACCAAGTAATATCGGCGGAAGTGATGCCGATGACATGCACATGGCTTACCGCTGGCAGCCGGCAGGCCCAGTATATCCAGGAACCGCAGTGAATGCCAAACGGGTAACGCATATTATCCGGGTGATTGTCACAAACCACTATTTCAAACGCTTCACCACTCGCGGATAGCCTTTTTAAGGGAATCAGCGAAAGATGATGGTAGTCGCCGCTTCCCAGAAACAAACAACCATGCTCTGGCGGCAGGGTCAGGTGCTTTTCCAACCGGCCCAGCTCTCTTAATGAGCAGCCGTACCGGACAGATTCCTGCCAGTCCTGAAGCGGCCGCCGGACCTCACTGTCGGCAATACGTCGTACAGAATTGTCAAGATCAAGTACTAACGCTGGTAATGAGTTCCAACTCATAAGGACGCCAATGCCTTGCGGTCGTTTTCGAACAGGTGGCGCAAGGGGTAGAGCAAACGCCTGAGCAGCGGGTTTTCTATCCATACAAGGTGGCGTGTGAACGTGAACTTAGCCCCTAAGGAAGCTTTGACCTCCGGGTCTGTCCATCCGGCAATGTAACACGTGCACCCCTGTTTTAGGGCCAGTTCAAGGTTATAAAGCCAGCTGATGAGAGGTTAAGCTGGCGCGCCAGCGGATATTTGAAGCCGATATATTTGTCGATTAAGGCGCCGTTATGAACCAGACAAATGTTATAGCCCGCTAAAATGCCATTATGGCGATAGGTGATTACCAGGCCATTAAGCTTTTTATTGTTCAGTATAGCCTTAAAGAAATCACGGCTTAACAGGTCGAATTGAACATGGCTTTGCTGAAATACTTCGAGGTACATAGCATAAAATTCATCTAAAACAGTCTCGCGCACAAAAACCGGATCACCAGTAGGCAGGATGTCGGTTGATAGCGAACCGGCAGCTTTTAGCTTGCGTCGTAAATCCTTCCGTCGCCCTGAGGAAAGACGGCTAAGGTAATCGTCAAGGCTGGAAAAATCAATCGGCACATACGCCAGGGCTTGTCCCTCAAGCTCGAAAAAGCCGCGCCTTATACTTTCCTCCACCAAGCGCTGCGAGTATTCGTTTTCTGCCGCGCTTAACAAGGGCGAATCAACCGGCAGGTCTTTTAAGATAGTGAGCGTCTGCCTGCCTGTAAGCTGACTGGCTAGGGTGTCGAACAGACGGTTAGGAGCAATACCTGACGGCAGCGGCGCGTATTCGGTAATGGTGGTGCCGATAAAGCAGGCAGACCAGTTCAGCCAATCGGACCAATAGCGAAACAACGGCAATTTCTCAACCTTAGCTCGAACATCGTTTTCTAATGTCGTCAGAAGACCAAATCTGGTTTTAAAATAAAACAGACTGTCAGCCGCATAACCGGCTGTAAAACCACGAGGCGGATGATAAAGAAAAAGATCAGGGTAAAAGTCCGGTTCAACTAAGTTGAAATACGAATTATTCATAAAAGGCAATCGTTATACTCATACTTTTTCTCCTTGATCAACGATACTGTATCAGTATAAATAGAATCAATACTAAATCCTATGGCTAAATTCTTGCGATTCTCTTGCAATTTTATTGCCAAATAGCAAAAAAAAACGGATTGCTTTCAGCTGTTCCACAGTGAAAGTCAATCCGTTTTCCTATTCGCGTTCAGTAAACTTATAACCGATTCCCCAAATGGTAAGGATGTATTCCGGCGCATCCGGGTTTGGCTCAATCTTTTTGCGGAGCTTGCGGATAAAGGCCATAATATTACTATCTGCCATGAGATAATCTTCCGCCCAAACCGCCTGGTAAATTTGCTCCTTGGTGAAAACCTCCCCCTTGTTTTTCGCAAGAAACTAGAGAATGTCAAATTCCTTGGGTGTCAAACTGACCTCTATCCCGCTATGCAGCACTTTACGGCTCTTGGGGTGAATTTCCAGGGCCCCGGCATAAATGCCATCATCTACGACATTGACGAAATGTTCTCCCTGACCGGTCATTCCCAGCATGAGGGTAGCCACTTCACCCTCCATCAAATCCGCTAATCCCTGGAGCAGTTCATTGGCATACCTGGATTTGGGATGTAAATCTTGCAGGGTATTATACAGGTATTTAGCAAGGGAGGAATCCATCAGGATAAAGCTTGCATTTTTCTTCAATGTGATTCCTCCTTTCTAAATGAGCTCACCATATTTCGCAACGTAGCTTCGTTTCCATACGGTCGTTAACAACATATAACTGGCAACAACAACAAGCAGGAACCCAAAATACCATAGAGGGAGAACCGTTAAGCCCAGGATATTGACTATAGGGGTAAAGGTAAGCCCCGTGAATAGCAGGATGCCGATAATCGTAATCAGCATAACCGGGGTCGATGGTCTGCTTTGCAGGAAGGGTATTTTTTGCGTTCGCAGCATGTGGATAATCAGCACCTGTGTCCACATGGATTCCAGAAACCATCCGGTCTGGAAGAGTGCAATATATTGAAACTGCATGGCCGGATCGGTTAACTGTGTATAGAGCAGCCCGCCGGTAAGCGCAGGACAAAGGACAAAGTATAAAAACAGGAAGGTGATTCCATCAAAGATAGAGCTGATGGGACCAAAAAACCGCATAAAACGTCCCAGCGTTTTACCGGACCATTCCCTGGGAGAGGAAAATACCTCCTGATCAACATGATCCCAGGGCAGCACAATACAAAGGATATCATAAAGCAGGTTCAGAAGCAGAATTTGAATAGCCGCCATCGGTAAAAAGGGCAGGAAGGCGCTGGCGCAAACAATGGAAAGAATATTGCCAAAGTTGGAGCTTGCGGTTATTTTGATATATTTGGACATGTTCGCAAAGGTTTTTCGGCCCTCTAAAATACCTTCCTCAAGTACATTTAAATCTTTCTGCAGCAAAATGACATCAGCTACGTCCTTTGCCGCATCAACGGCGGTATCTACGGAGATGCCTACGTCCGCTTCACAGATCGCAGGAATATCATTCAAGCCATCACCGAGAAAGCCTACAGTATGTCCATTCTCCCGCAAGGCCGTTACAATACGTACTTTTTGGCTGGGGCTTAATTCGGCAAAAACACTCGTTTTTTCTACGGCGTACCGCAGTTCCAAATCGGATAAGCGGTTTACGTCTGCTCCGGTCAGCATATTTTCAGAGGCGATGCCGATTCTGCTGCAAATAGAGATGGCAATTTGCTGATGATCACCTGTCAAGATTTTCGTTTCGACTTGCAGATTCTTGAGCTTGGCAATGGACTGAGCCGCCGATTTTTTCGGCGCATCAAAGAAGGCAAGATACCCCAGCAAAACCATGTTGGCTTCGTCTGTCAGAGATACTGTATTTTGATTGCCTAAGTCTTTTCTCGCTACAGCAATCACCTTCATGCCATCTTCCAGCATTTCATCCACCACCGCGGCGACGCTGCTTCTTCCATCTTCTAAAATAGGGTGGACGGTTCCTTGATACTCAACAAACGTGCAGCGGGAAAAAACCGCCTCCACATCGCCCTTCATAATGAGCTGATGACTTCCGTTATCGTCGGCGATGAGTGTACTGACATATTTGCGGGTATAGTCAAAGGGGATTTCATCCACTTTGGTGTATTGCTTGGCTAAAGTCTCATAGTATTCACTTTTTTGAGGCATGTTGCGACATTCCAAAATTGCTTTATCGATGGGATTTTTCACACCCGAGTGGTATAAGCTGTTCAGATAGGCAAAACGAAGCACTTCCTTGCTTTCATTGCCAAGGATGTCCATATAATATTCCAATAATATGTTTACATTGGTCAGCGTTCCCGTTTTGTCCATACATAGAATATCCATGCTTCCAAAAACCTGCATGGCATTGATATCTTTAATGATCGTTTGTTTTTTGAACATGGCAGTACTGCCCTTTGCTAGACAGGCCGTGATTACCATAGGAAGCATTTCCGGGGTCAGTCCGACCGCTACCGATAATGCGAAAAGAAAGGCTTCCGTCCAATTGCCTTGTGTAATGCCCGAAATAATAAAGACGATGGGAACCAAAACAATCATAAACCGGAGCAAAACCCAAGCAATTGAGTTGGCGCCTTTTTCAAAGCTGTTGGAAGTAAGCGCATTTGGCTGAATAAAATTTCCGTACAGTGTTTCTTTGCCAACGGCTAATACGATACCTTCGCCTTTTCCGCTGATCACACTCGTTCCCATAAAGACAAGGTTTTCGTACTGTAAAAAGGCCATTTGCTCCATATAGTCATGCTTTCTGCTGGTTTTTTCCAGGATGCCGCTTTCACCCGTGATGGCGGATTGCGAAACAAACAGATCCATGGTATTTATCAAGCGCATGTCCGCTGGTACGCGATCACCTGCGGCTAAATAGACACGATCACCCACCACCAGGTTTTCGGCAGGTATTTTGATAATGACCCCATCTCTTTTTACATTGATATGGGTATGTACCAGCCGATCTAATTGATCGTAGGCATGTTTAGACCGAATTTCCTGGATAAAACGAACCACACCGCTGATAAGAATAATCACGCTGATAATGATCACCGTTGTGGCATTCTTATTTAAACTGTTTGTATGCCATACATCTGTTATGAAGGATACAATGGCCAGCACGAACAAAATAATGGTGAACGGGTTAATAAAGGCCCGGCGAATTCGAAACCATATGGTGTCCGCTTTTCTGGCAAAAATATTGTTATCCCCATATTTTTTCTTCATGGCCTCAACCTGTTCCAACCGAAGTCCGTTGCGTGTGATACCCAAATCGTTATATAGAGCGGCCGTATCACTATGAGCATATTTTTTCATACGATCGTTTAAGAGGGATGCTTTATTCAAAGTGATACCTCCTTCCCACTTTCATTTCATTGTTTTTTAGTATACCATTACTTTCAGAAATAGTTCATCTATGGGACGAATTGTTTAAACCTGGCGAGAGATACAGGTGGTGTTATATGCTATTAAGAAAGCCTTGTTTCCAAATTAATCAATGTATTTTTATTTTAACATACTGTCTTGAGAAAATTTCTTGCATTTTCTTGCGATTTAAAACAACAAAAAACACCAGGCACAAACCGGCCTGATGTTTTCTTCCTTTGTCTGTGAGAACCTACACCATATTTCCCCTACAGCCACTAAACCCAGGAACTACCTGACTTCACGGGCTGTGTTTTCTTTTCAGTCCATCGCAACACGCCACGCGCATTGAGTTAACTATGTAATATGAAAATTTATGCTATGCACTTAACCGGTACAGCCATTTTAGCACCTATTTTTTTCGAAGTACCAAAGATAAATTGAGGTGCGATGTCATAAGCAAAGCTATAGCCGTATAGCTCCGGTTTGTAGTTTTCTATCGCTTTAAATACTATACCGATTGCTTCGCGGAAGTCCTGTTCATCTTCCAATGGAACTCCTTGGAAATACAGCATTTTGCAAGGTGGCAAATCAATAATTTCGTAGTATTCCGGTATTGAGTTTGTATAAGTAGCAGGTACTTCTACTCCAGCGGCAGTCGCGGATGTCCCTACCTTTATTAAATGTTGCGGCAATGTAATAAGTGCTGCATTGTCATACCTTTCGGGAACGCTGTTAAGCTGCCCTTCCCAATCGCACCCGACTTCTGCACAATAAGAGAAATAATCTTGTGCGGATTTTGAACGTAAAATAATCATTTTTCTCTCTGGGCGGTCAACTGCTGTTACCGTCACTGTTGCCAGTATTTTTTTCGCTTCCATAGATTTATCATCCTTTTTACTCATATATGTAGGTAATCTCGGATTGAATAATAATATTGTAGCATGCCTCTTTCCATCGGTCAAAAAGTTTGTATATGTAAAAAGCTCAATCGCAGCCAAAACTGCTGATTGAGCTTTTTACATATACAACGCTCCTACCACAGCCCGTCGAAACTACACATAAGCCAGATAAAAAGTATCATAGAAACAATCGTAATAATAATATATGCATGGTTCAATACCGGAACGAGTTTAATGATGATATTTATCTATTGCGGCATGGGAAACTTAGGATTTTGATAGTTATCAATAAGGAACCGGCTCTGTTCCTGGTCAAATAGTATATTATACTGAACCGTATTAACATACGCATCATAGGCGGAAAACGGGTAAATGGCCACCAGATACAAGAACCATTCCGGCCTAATCGCGGCAATGGCCTGAGGAAAGTTGCCCAAAAGTGTCTGATGGACGGCCGGAAGGAGATGGGCCAGGTATGCCATGCCGAGCCACCAGGTTAGCAAATAAAAGCTGGTAGGGATTCGGTGGCTATAAAGATGACCCAGGCCAGGCATGAGCAAGGACCAAGCTGCCGCCACCCAGGGATTTCGTTTTTCGATGAATCCGATGTCCCAGGTGCCGATTTTAAAGGGAATAATGCCTGAATCCTCTCGTGCGGCAAGGAGTGCATATTTGTTTAAATCAACAGTGAGCTGGTAGCTGCTCCAAGTAGCAAAAAGTTGCAAAGGAACATAAAAAAGCAACCACCTGGTATCGAGAACCTGTTTAACCAACGCAGCTTGACCGGTAAACCCATAGATAATTGCCTGGTTAATATGTCCCATGGAGTTTGCGATGGTCGCCGCGATAATCAACAGAAACCCCTTTATATAACTCCCCATAATGAGGAATCCTAGGCCCGGAAACATTGCTGACCAGAAGGCCGTTATCCAAGGGTTTTTTAGGTGCAGCAGATTAATTGTGAGTTCACTTACAATTCCTTTAGGACGGCGTTGATTTCTTATGGACTCAGATTGCTTCTTTTCCATCGCTTACCGCCCCATTTCCTATCGTATCACGCAGCCGGTCTAACTTGCCTACCCCAAAGGCCATATTGTCCCAAAGCACTTTCTCTACCATTTCGTATTGACTGTTGTCGCAACAAACTGTAAGTATTACTTCTGTATTATTGCACTCCCCTGATTTGACCCGGTTACGAGCTGATTTTGTCTTCTTGTGCCCAAATATCCTTCCATAAAAGTAATCAAGCAGGAAGCCGATAATGGCTCCGCTCAGTAGCCCTATCAATCCCCAGATAACTGGCCCCCACTCTAAGACAAAGCCATATATAACGCCTAACTCCATACATATTGCTCCCAGAACCATGGCCCCGTCAAATAAGCTCATCCCATCTGCCCGATGAATGGTATCCAGGACCATTCTTTCCTCAACCCTTTTGTCCAAAGGCACTGCCAAGATATGCTCTCTGGCGATCCCGCGCTTCTCCAGATCGGTTATGGCCAATTCAAGAAAGGCCGAATAGTCAAAAGACGCGTAAACGTACAATTAGAACCCACCTTATATTTATTCTGGTACTGGGAAATTTGCACTTTGATAGTTGTCAATTAAGAATCGCTTCTGTTCTTGCTCGAACAATCTGTTATACTCTACCGTGTTTACATAGGCATCATAAATTGCAAATACGTAAATGGAGGGCAGAAAGAGCAGCCATAAAGGATCAGCTACCGTAGTGGCGCCAGCAAAGTCGCCCATTGCAGTGAGGTACATACAGGGAAAAAGGTTTCCCTTATAAGCGATTAAACTCCACCACACCAGCGTATAGAAACTGGTAGGGACTCTGTGGGTGTATAAATGACCCAGTCCAGGGAATAGAAGGGATAATGCTATCGCCATCCAAGGCTTTCGCTTATCTAAAAAGGCGACTTCCCAGTTGCTGATCTTAAAGGGTATCATGCTGGAATTTTCCCTATCAGCCAAAATGGAATATTTGTTTAGGTCTACAGCAAGCCCGTATCCGTCCCAAATGCAAAAGATGTATATCGGTACATAAAAGAGCAACCAATTGATATCTACTACCTGTTTGGCCATCTCAAAGTGTCCTGTAAAGCTATAAAATATCCCCAAATTTAATTTGGCATTGACATTTATAAAAGCTTCCAGGAATATTAAGATAAAGCCTTTGACATAACTTCCCAGGCTCATGTAAGCATAGCCAAGGTAAGAAGCAGACCACCAGGTTATTACCCACGGCGTTCTAAGGTGGATGAAATTTATAGAAATCGGCTTCACGCTTCCTTTTGGGCGACGTCGGTTTCTAATTGATCTGTGCTGTTTTTTTTCAGTCATTCTACACTCTTTCATATTTGCTAGGACTGCTGCCAAACGCCTCGTTATTCGAGGGTTAATGTAATATATTATAAAAACCGATTAAGAATAGGCTGGGTTCGTCAGGTCGGCGCCAATAAATCATTCTTAATTTTTCCATTAAAGGAAATTTTTATGCGAATCAACTGACTAGCCGGTGAATTTAAACCGAAGATAAAAAAGACGCAAAGGCTATATACCATTTTAAAACAACAAAAACATCAGGCCCAAAAGCCTGATGTTTTCTTCCTTTGTCTGCGGAAACATAAACCATATTTCTCCGCAGCCCTTAAGCCCAGTCCCCGCCTGGCTTTAAGGGCTGTGTTTTCTTTTCAGCCCAACGCAACACTCCACGTGCATCGAGGTTACATAAGGTATGAAAAGATTGGTTTTTTAACTACTTCTTAAATAACTCAGTCATATATTGGTCCAAAATATCAAGGCTCTTCTTTACTGAAGGTTTAATATTCCTGTGTGTAATCTTATAGCAGACCCGTTCCGGTGGCGGATCCAGTAATTGCTGAATAACAAATTGCCCCGTTTTGACAAATGCAACAGCTACGGATTGAGGTAAAACAGACCATTGTCGAGAATCTTGCATGAGCGAAAAAACTAATCCTACAACATCGACCGGAATATGTGCTGCACGAGCCGGGTCCCACCAACGGTCATGCCACATTTGAAAAGTCGGTCCCCAATTGCAGTATATTTCATACTCACAATTCAATTCAGTCGGGTGAATTGGTTGTAATTCGCCAGTCTCGGGCGTTGCCGGCCTGATCAATACGGCTCTATCTACAAAGAACGGTTCTACTTCGATGGAAGGCACCGTTCTTTCCATCTTTACAAAAGCTACGTCTATTTCCCGCCGTTCCATTGTATCCCAGAGCTCCATGGAATGTTGCGTGCGAAATTGGAGCCGTATTCTTGGGCTATGTTGGGTCAAAGCTCGATAAAGAGGCGGAAGAACATACGTATTTAAACTATTCGATCCACCGATGGCAAGACTTAACTGGGGACCACTGGCTTGGAGTTTCTCGATATCTGTTTTTAATTTGCTCCATCGTTCGGCAATCGTGACGAAATTCTCTCCGAATGGGGTTAAAGCAATCTTTTGGATGCCTTTGCCCCGCTCAACGAGGACAGCCCCCATCTCCTGCTCCAAAATCTTCAGCCGGTAGCTGACGGTGGCTTGGGTCAAATTTAATAATTCGGCCGCCTTTTTTAGGCTTTGGGTTTGAACAATAGCCAGAAAAGCCTCGATTCCCGCAACATACATAAATTCAGCCCCCAAATATAGAAATGTTAATTATATATTGCAAAATTTATTTGTTTTACAGCAAATACTTCTTTATTTAAAATTAACATGAAAGGAGGAAAAACTCAACCAGAATACATGTGCAAATGCTCAGTGTGTTCAAAGCAAGAAATATGAAATTTACAAAGAAACAATATTACGACTGGGGGAGACGGTAAAAAGTGAATAAAAATGCTGCCGCTGAAAAGCCACAAAAAGAGCAACCAAAATGGCAGGCACTATTGACAGGAAATCTTGCCCATTTCATTCATGATGGTTTCACTGACATGCTTTATCTTTTTTTCCCGTTCTGGCAAGCCCAGTGGGCCTTGACATTTGCCGAGGTAGGTCTCTTGAAAACTGTCGTTTCCGGTTCCATGGCCATGTTTCAGCTTCCTGCAGGTATTGTTGCCCATCGTTTCGGCCAAGTAAAATTATTGCTCATCGGGACAGCCCTCACCAGTTTGGCGATTATGTGCTGGGGATTGGCAGCCGGGCCCATTCTATTGGGCTTGCTACTATTACTGGGCGGCTTGGGGTCCAGTGTGCAACACCCTGTGTCGTCTTCCATCATATCGGATGCTTATTCTGATATCAAAGCCCGGCGAACGGCCTTAAGCACCTATAATGTTTCCGGCGATATCGGAAAAGCGGTCTTGCCTGCTTCGGCAGCTTTTATTATCGCCTATTGCGGCTGGCAAACGGCAAGTCGTTTGCTCGCAATATTCGGCTTACTGGCCACGGCGATACTTTTCATTGGCTATTTTGGCTTTCAAAGATCCGGTTGTTATTCGCCGCGAGAAAGGAGTCAGCCAAAAACCAGCACCTTATTGCTGGGGTGGAATGGCTATCAGGCCTTCTGGTCGCTAGCGTCGATCGGAGCAATAGACACTGCCACACGAACGGGTTTTTTAACCATTCTTCCTTTCCTTCTCCAGGAGAAAGGCGCCTCGGTCACCCAAATCGGCTTCGCCCTTACGCTTATTTTCGCCGGAGGAGCCACCGGCAAATTGGTTTGCGGCATATTAGCCACACGGCTCGGTGTTTTGCGTTCGGTAGCAGTCACGGAAAGCCTTACGGCGATATGTATTGGCAGCATGATCAGCCTGCCCCTCGGCAACGCATTGCTACTCGCCCCTTTTCTCGGCATAGCGCTGAACGGTACCTCGTCGGTGCTTTATGGCAGTGTGCCTGAATTGGTTTCTGAGGAACAGAGAAAGCAAGGTTTCTCCATTTTCTACACGATGACGATAGGGGCCGGTGCGGTATCACCCCCTATCTACGGCTTGCTAAGTGATTTTGCCGGCATAAAAATCACGGTCATTTTTATAGCTATCGTCGTCTTGGGCACCATACCGCTAACTTGTCCCCTTCGCAGAAAGTTGGGGAATTAATTAGACCAAGGTTAATCATGCACCTTATGATTATGTTAAAATCCACAGTCAAATTTAAAGCCCCAATTGATTAAATAATTTATGTGGAGGCGTTACTATGTTGTTGAGAAATGGTAATGTCAACGAGCTTCAAGCCAGAGAAACTACTTTGGTGGTAGCAATTGAGGGTAATACCGAAATTGCACAAGAATGTATTGATTTTTTAAAGAAAAGTATCTTTTTTACCAACCAACCAGCCTTTAGTTTTTCTAACTTGCTTCTTATCCGACCAACCTTAACTGGTTATTTTGTCGAGCTTAACTGCCCTGCAAAAGGACAAAAGGTTATTTTAACTACCAAAGAGAATTTGTTTTTTGAGGTTAACGAAATTCACAATATTGTCGTTGATTCCATTAATGAACATTTCGCAAATCTAAACGTTTTCCCTGGTAGAATTACTGCTGAATTATACTCGTACTTCTATTATGGAAGACCGGATGGAAATATGCTATCTATATCGAAGATGGCCAATTTCAGATCAGAACTGCCTGTCTAACCGGCAATGTCAACTTAATGATATCTGTAAAAAATATCATTTTATAAATTCAAATGAAAACGCTGATTAGCTTATTTTGAAAACCTTACATACAGTAGAAAACACCAAGCCCAAAAGCCTGGTGTTTTGACCTGGCAAGTTGCCCGCCAGTTCCACTAACCTGTTGTTGAATCGTTTTTGCTGGCTGTACCATACTTATCTTTAAACTGTTTAATGATTATTGATACCAGAAATATAATACCTACATATCCTGAAGGGGGATATAAAGTATTTACCAGCACATCAAAAGGAATTATTTCTCCAAAAAACATGCCAATGGCTGCAAGCGATGTTGCCAGGATATAAGATTTTTTAGTCTTGTCTTCAGCGAACTTTCTGACAACAGACCAAAGAAAGGAGCATGCCGTTGAGTAAATGCACAAGATGATTAATATTGAAAACAATACTCCCAGGGAGGAGGATACTTTATCTGCAATAACCAATGTGGGAATTTGTTTGCCTGCAATGGCCTGAATATTAATCAATTCAGCTACCACAAGCATGAAGACCGAAATCATGAACCCGGTAATACCTGCAATACCCGCGATTATTGACTCTTTAATATTTGTGGCAGCTACACCGCAGGCCACCATAAAGGGTACTGCCGTCATGACATAAAGACACGGATACAGGAGTCCTGAGAGTGCCCAATTAGAAGCAGCTTTCTTTACTGCTAAAGTTGGAAGTATCCTGTCAACCTCTGACAGTACCGTTGGCGAGGAAAGCAGAACAAACAGAGAAGGAGCACATACTACCACGATAAATAACACTTTAACAGGACCAATGACGCCTATTATGTTTATAAGCTTTTCTATTCCCAGCACCACAGTGACTAGAGTGAGAATGGACATAGCCCAAACACCGACAGAAATGGGAACTCCATAATACTGATTAATCGTTGCACCTGCGCCGGTTATCATGATTAAGTATACTCCATACATCAGTGCCACAATATACCAAACCATGGCGCGGCCCAAAATTTTTCCGCAATAATATTCTAAAATATCATACGGATCCTTAAAATTCTGCTCCTTTGATACCTTATAAATCATGTAGGTGAAATAGATAAAGATAACCCAGGATATGGCTATTGCTGCAAGTCCCATTGCTCCCAGGGATGTGAAAAATTGCAAAACTTCCTGGCCTGATGTAAACCCCGCTCCCATGTAACAGGCGCATAACGATCCCGCAATAAGAAAAACTTTTTTCCAGTTAAGAGCTGCTGTTGTCAAATTTAATCACTCCTTATAGCTCGCTTCACGGCCTACTATAATTGAAGGCATCCCATTCCTGATTTCACGGCAGGACAAAAAAATATATTATCCAGAGAAAAGGCTCGTGTTGAGCCTTTTCTCTCTTTTTTGATAATACTTACGCGCCCTGTTAGACCACAAACAGTTTGCGAGGGAAGTTGGCAAAAGTTTCATGTCCGTTCTCAGTAATCACAAACGATTCGCTGATGGACACGCCGTAGTTGTCCAGATACATGCCAGGAATGCAATGGAACGTCATACCAGGCACAAAGACCGTCTTGTCACCAGGGCGCAGGCTGGCTGTGTGCTCGCCCCAATCCGGAGGATAATTGAGCCCCATGGAGTATCCGATGCGGGATTCTTTAAAGAAACCGTACTTCTTGAGCACGCCGCTCCAGGCAGCTTCCATCTGCTCGCAGGTGTTGCCAGGTTTCGCCATTTCCAGGGCAGCATTGAGACCTTCCACCGTGATTTCGGCTGTGCGTTTTACATCTTCCGACGGCTTGCCGATGGAGATGGTCCGGGCCATGGGAGAATGATAGCGCTGATGGCAGCCTGCAATCTCCACCGCCACGACAGTGTTGTCAGGATAAGGCTTGTCAGTCCAGGTCAGATGAGGCGCGCCGGCAGCCTCGCCAGCCGGCAGCAGCGGCACGATTGACGCATAATCACCGCCGAACTCCTCTGTTCCACGAATTTGCGCATTGTAGATGGCAGCTACTACATCGCACTCCCGGACACCGGCACCCATGGTATCAATGGCAGCCTGCATGGCCTTTTCCACAATTTTGCCGGCTCTGCGCTGCAAAGCAATTTCTGCCGGAGATTTAATAATGCGTACCCAGTTTACCAGCAAATCCCCGTCGACAAATTTGGTCTGGGGAAGCCCCTGTGCCAGACGTTGGTAAGCTCTGGCTGTGAAGTAGTAGTTGTCCATTTCCACACCAATAGTTTTTGCCTCCAGCCCCAACTCCTTAACTACGGTGCATACATAATCCATCGGGTGCTTTGTCAGGCTTTGAACATGATCGTCGCTATAGGCGCGCACATGCTCCTTGTCCAGCCAGGTAGTCTTCACCACACCGCTGAACGCATCCATATAGCGTCCAATGAAATATGGCATCTCTTCATTGATGTCCACCAGTACCATCTGATGAACATAAAAGGACCAAGCATTATGTCCGGTCAGGTAGCACATGTTTGCAGGGTCAGTGATCAGCAGCACGTCAATGCCGCGCTTGCTCATGCTGGCTTTCACTTGCGTGAGCCGTTCAAGGTATTCCGCTTTTTCAAAAGGCATCATGATGATTAGTTCCTCCCTATTATGTTTTTGCCATGTAAAGGCACTTGGCAACTTGATAAAAACAACTGCACACAACTGGTACTGTAGTATTGAGTTATTCGCTAAGATATGCCAGCGCAGTATGGACATGCAGGCGCACGCCGTCTAAAAGCGTTGCTTCGTCTATATTGAACTGGGCGGTATGATGGGCATGATGGCTGCCCGCCGCCGGGTTGCCTGTACCGATGAAAACCAGTGCCCCCGGAATGCCGGCACGGTTAGTAAACTCGGAAAAATCCTCTCCTGCCATGCAACAGTAAGGCTGAATGCAGTCTGCAGCTACTATGTGAGGCAACACCCGCTCTTTGAGGAACGCAACACTGCCTGCGTCGTTAATGACAGTGTAATTGCTGGGGATCAGCTCGATCTCGCAGCCTACGTTATGGGCGGCGCATAGCCCCTCGACCACGCGGCGGAAGCGCTTTTTAGGGTGCTGCGGCGTGTTGTCCTCACCGTCATAAAGGTAGCGCAGCGTGCCTTCCAGCAGCACCTGGCCTGAGATGACGTTGTAAGCCCCATCGGATGTGATTTTGCCAAAGACAATGGTCGTCGGATCAAGGGATGAAATTTCCCTGGTCTGAATGGCCTGAACCCCCTGAATGACGGAGGCGGCACAAAGAATCGGGTCAATGCCTTCCTGAGGGGCTGATGAGTGTCCCCCCTTGCCGGTAAGTTTAATTTTAAATATGAACATCTCGCCCATGACAGGCCCGGCTTGGAGTCCAATGGTACCACTGGGCAGCGGTGTCCATAGATGAACGGCAAATGCAGTGTCCACTTTGGGAGATTCCAGCACCCCCTCCCGGATGAGATGGATTGCGCCGTCAGACTCCTCATTGGGTTGGAATACCAGCTTTACATTGCCGTGGAGCTGGTCGCGGCGCGCCATCAGTAATTTAGCTGCCACCAGCAGCATGGCTGTATGGCCGTCATGACCGCAGGCATGCATGACACCAGGATTCTCCGAGGTGAAAGGCAGTCCCGACGCCTCCTGGACAGGCAGTGCATCCATATCTGCCCGTAAGAGCAGCGTCTTACCGGGCTTACTTCCCTTAATTAACCCCACTACACCCGTGCCGGCAATTCGTTCTGTGGGAATGCCCAGTTCCTTCAGGTATTCCTCCACTTTGGCTGCAGTACGGTGCTCCTGGAAACCCAGTTCCGGGTGGCGATGAAAGTCTCGCCGTAGTGCGACAACTTCATCAAAGCATGCTGAAATCTCATCATTCAATGCTTTTTTCAACAAAAACCCGCTCCTTTGCAATTAATTAAAAGCCTTTTAGGAAAAGTTCGCCTTTTTCGATGTAAAATTCCAAAAATCTGTAAATTACTAGTTACCTGCAAGTCTAAATATCAATTTGAGTTCCGATTATTATAAAAGAAACAATAGTTAGTACTTTGTACAATTTTCAAACTATTTTTTTGAAAAAAAATAATTCTTTATCTGTTAGGGTTATCATTTTTATATTATCTCGAGAAAAAGCTCGTTACCGAGCCTTTTCCTTCATCTGCAAAATAACCAAACATGCTCTTATCCCTGACACCGGGTAAGCAGTGCTTCCCATTTTTGGTCAACGGATTTTTGAATATCAGCAATCATCCATTCGTTTCCTTGCCGGAACAGATGGCTGAACCGGCCTTGCTTCTTTAAATAGTCTTCAACCGGCAGTTTATTTTTCGGCTGATAAGTAAGCACCCATTTACCTTCAATGACTTCATACAAAGGCCAGACACAGGTTTCTACTGCCAGCTTGCAAATCTCCATCAGTTCCTCCGGCGAATAGCGCCAGCCGCGCGGGCAGGGAGCCAGGACATTAAGAAAGGCCGCACCCGGAGTATACAAGGCTTTATGGGCTTTTTCGTGCAGGTCTTTCATGCTGCCGATAAAGGTAGTCTGCGCTACATAGGGAATATTGTGGGCAGCAATGACCTCTGTCAGGTTCTTTTTATTCTGTGGCTTGCCAGGCACGACCGAGCCTGCCGGCGATGTGGTTGCGTCAGCAAATTTCGGGGTTGAAGACGAGCGCTGAATGCCGGTATTCATATAGGCCTCATTGTCATAACAGACATACACCATGTCATGACCACGTTCCATGGCACCGGAGAGGCTTTGGAAGCCGATATCATAGGTGCCGCCGTCGCCGCCGAAAGCAATGAACTTATAGGTATCATCAATTTTCCTTTTTTTCTTTAAGACCTTGTAGCAGGCTTCCACCCCGCTGATAGTAGCTCCGGCGTTTTCAAACGCGGTATGAATGAAGCTATCCTGCCAGGCCGTATAGGGATACAGGAAGGTAGATACTTCCAAACAGCCTGTAGCGGAACCGATAACCGCCCTGTCCTCCGGCTCCAAGGCGCGCAATACACCACGCACAGCAACCGGAGCACCACATCCCGCACACATCCTATGCCCGCCGGACAAACGTTCCGGCTTGGCGAGCTCTTCTTTCAGATTATAAGCCATTTCTTTTCCCCCCTATTCCCTAACACCAAGATAACGGTAGATTTCGCCGGTATTGCCGCTTAGCTGTATTTGCTTAAGCTCTTCATATACAGACTTGATATCCTCAACCCGTACATCCCGGCCGCCAAGTCCGTAGACAAAATTGATCATCCAGGGCGGAGCTGCAAGGCTGTAGCAGGCACTGCGCGTCTCGGCAAATACAGGGCCGCCGCAGGCGGAAAAACTGTCTGCCTTGTCCATTACCGCAACAACTTTGACAGTTGAGAGGGCAGCTGCCAGTTCCTCCCGGGGGAAGGGACGGAATACGCGCAGCTTAATCAGTCCGACTTTTTCGCCTTGGGACCGGAGCTCATTTACGGCAGCCTTAGCCGTGCCGGCACTGGAACCGATAATGACAATGGCCTGTTCAGCATCAGCCATTTGGTACTTTTCAAAAAGCCCATAATAACGACCGGATATTTTCTCAAACTCGTCGGCAACATCCAGTATCACTTGTTTGGCATTTTTCATAGCCACAGCCTGCTGATATTTGTGTTCCATATAGTAGGCGGCAATGTCATAAGGGCCGACGGCCAGCGGATTGTCTTTCTTAAGCAGGTAATGCTCGGGAGTATAAGGGCCAACAAATTTTTTGACCTTCTCATCCTCCAAAAGCTCAATATTCTCAATGGCATGGGAGGTAATAAAGCCGTCCTGACAGGTCATGACCGGCAGGCGTACTTCCGGGTGTTCACCAATACGCATTGCCATGCAAAAGTTATCATAAGCTTCCTGGTTATTTTCCGCATATAGCTGAATCCAGCCTGAATCCCTTGCGCCCATGGAGTCGCTGTGATCATTGTTGATATTGATGGGGCCTGTTAACGCACGGTTAATGCAGGCCAGCGTAATGGGCAGGCGGCAGGAAGCAGCTACATACAGCATTTCCCACATAAGGGCCAAGCCGCAAGAGGAAGTGGCGGTGACGGCACGTCCACCGGCAGCCTGCGCACCGATACAGCAAGACATAGCACTGTGCTCGGATTCAACAGCCACAAACTCGGTGTCTACCTGACCATTGGCAACATATTGAGAAAAATACTGCGGGATTTCTGTCGAGGGGGTAATCGGGAATGCCCCCATGACATCAGGGTTAATCTGTTTCATGGCATAAGCCACCGCTTCATTGCCGGAAAGCCTTTCACGAATGGACATTTACTTGGCCTCCTTTCCAAAGGTAATCGCCTCAAAGCGGCATACCTTCCAGCAGATACCGCAGCCTTTGCAATGCATGAAATCAAAGTCGAGACGCTTTCCGTCCTTTACAGGGATTGAGCTGTCCGGGCAAACAGGTACGCAGAGCATACAGTGCTTGCAGTTCTCCGCAAGGAATGCGGGAATCATGGTCCGCCAGTCGCCGGTATTTACCAGCGCGGCAGTGCCGCCTTCATACACTTCACCGCCGGGTGCAATGTCTTTCCAGGTGATTTGCTCGTTCACTTTTGCAGCAGGAGTATAACGGCTCACAATCCCAAAACCTCCTTCATGGAACGCGCTAAAGCGTTCATATTGCCTGTAATGACCTGTGGCTTGCTGGCAAATTTGTGTTTAAATGAGCTCTCCATATCGGCAATGAATTCAGTCTCAGGAATCAGATTACTAACCTTCACCACCGCCCCCAGCATTGGTGTATTGGGAAAGTTGCGCCCCAGTTCCTCCTCGGAAATCTTGTCGGCGTCAATCGTGCAAAGCTTGCCGGTGTATCCCTTGAGCATGGGCCGCAACTCTTCAGGCGATTTTTCGGAATTGATGATGATTGCACCATCCTGTTTGAGTCCGCGTGTTACATCCACAGCAGCCAGCAGCGTGGCATCAACGACAACAACATAATCCGGCTCATAAATGTTGGAATGTACGGTGCAGCGCTCATCACTGATCCGGTTATAGGCAGTGATGGGTGCTCCCATGCGTTCCGGACCGTATTCCGGAAATCCCTGCACAAACTTGCCTGTATTAAACGCAGCCTCTGCCAATAGCAAAGAAGCGGTTTTTGCACCCTGACCACCACGTCCATGCCAACGAATTTCAACCATTTTTTGCATACCCGTCCCTCTCTTTCTGATTAAGTCTCAACAAAAATCCGCTCATTGTCCGGCTGCAACTAAGCGACTATTACTCTTGAACTAATGCGATTACTTCTACCTCAACCAACACATTTTTAGGGAGGGTTTTGACAGCAACACAACTCCGTGCCGGCTTATGCTGTATCCATTTTTCATACACTTCATTAAACTTCACAAAGTCTCCCATATCTGCTAAGAAGCAGGTTGTTTTGATTATGTTGCGAAGTCCTGACTTTGCCTCAGCCAATACCGCATCAAGGTTGTTCATGACCTGTTCGGTTTGTTGGGTAATGTCCAAGCCGTTGATTTCCCCGGTACGAGGGTCTAATGCGATTTGCCCGGATGTATAGACGCAGCCATTTGCCACTATGGCTTGTGAATACGGACCAATTGCTGCTGGTGCATTCTGAGAATTGATTATTTTCACCATATCTGCCTCCGTTGTACTGAGTAAATATTCAGTCATAGTTGGATTAGGGAATTCTTATTTCCCTGATCCAACTATTTTCATGACCAAATACTAAAGGTTAAACCATGGCAAGTACGCGATCCAGATCGGCGATAAGGTCTTCTGCATCTTCGATACCAATGGACAAACGAACCTGACCGGCAAAAATGCTGACAGCGTTGCGTTCTTCTTCCGTCATGTCGAAGTGGCTCATGCTGGGAGAATGCTGAATCAGTGAATCAACATTACCCAAGCTGGTTGCCAGAGAGAATACCTTAACATTATTCATTACAGTGCGGACTGCATCCACGCCGCCCTTGATATCTGCACTCATCATGCCGCCAAAACCGCGCATTTGCTTTTTGGCAATTTCATGCGTTGGATGAGTGGCAAGGCCAGGATAGTAGACACGTTCGATTTTCGGGTGCTTATCCAAAAATTCCGCTACTTTCATAGCATTTTCACAATGCCGTTCCATACGGACTGCCAGCGTCTTCATGCCTTGGACGATCTGCCAGGCGGCAAAGGGATCAAGCACGGCGCCAAAGCATTGCAGGAACGGCATCCGGCAGCGGTCAATTATCTCTTTGCTGCTGGCAATAACGCCGGCGGTGACATTACCATGACCGTTAAGAAACTTAGTGGCACTATGTACAACAACGTCTGCGCCCAAATCCAGCGGATTTTGCAGGTAAGGGGAAGCGAAAGTGCTGTCCACTACAAGCTTAACGTCCTTGTGCTGTTTAATCACATCGGCAACTGCCCGGATGTCGGTAATTTTTAATGTCGGGTTTGCAGGAGTTTCCACATATACCACCTTGGTATTGGGTTTGATGGCCCGTTCAATGGCTTGCGCATCTGTGGTATCAACAATGGTATACTCAACCCCGAAGCTAGGCAGAATTTTGGTGAACAGGGCAAAAGAACAGCCATAGATAACATCACCAAAGACAATATGATCACCTGATTTTAAGAGCGACATAGTGGCAACCGTAATTGCCCCCAGTCCGGAAGCCAGACCCAGTGCTGACTCCGCATGCTCTAAGCTGGCGACTTTTCTCTCAAATTCGTTGACAGACGGATTGCCAAACCGGCTGTACACAAATCCCTGATCAACGTTCTGATTCAGGCGTACCGCCTCGTCGAAATTAGGCAGGATAAAGGTTGAACTTTGATATAAAGGGCTTACATGACAGCCATGTATTGGGTCAACCACCTGTTCTGCATGAATGACTGCTGTATTCAGTTTCATCTTGCACCACTCCTTGACTTATGTTATGTTTAGACACAGATTTACAAAAGCGGCTTTGTAGATCTGAGATTCTTTACTCTTATGATAGAATAGAGCGACCTTGTTAACAATAAACCAATTGTAAGAGACGAAGGGGCAAGTTTTCATACAAACTGTCATATGGGGAGGAACATAATGCTTACTCTTGATTATTTTCTTAAATCCGGTCTGCTTCCCTGGTTTACTGTCCTATCTGGCGAGACTCGGTTAACTGAGCGGCCAATCGAATATATTTCGGTAATTGAGTTGCCTGTAGGTGATTTTGTCCGTAAAAATGAACTGGTGTTATCCACCGCCCTTGGCTGTGAAAATGACGAAGCAGCCATGCTGGAATTAATCACAGGCATCCATCAGGCTGAGGCCTGCGCCTTGCTGCTGGCTACGCCGGCAAATACAACCGAATTGCCGTCCTCATGCCTGGAATATATTCATTCCCACCAGTTTCCGGTAATTATCATTCCTTGGGAATGCCGGTTTGCGGATGTAATTGAAGCTGTGCTTAAACAAATACGGGCCGATACTTTACATGAAATTACTTTTTTAGAAAGCATCCACAAAAAATTGCTCACCGCCTATCTCGAAAATATGCCGATTGACACTTTGGCGCAAATAATCGCCAACGAGTTAACCTGTGACTGTGCCATTTATGATGTGAATCTTGCATTAAAAGGTGCTTCCAAAGCTATCAAATCCAAAAAGAAAAAGTCCGCAGAAGTTGTCCATACAAAGAATCTATATAAAATTAAAAACAATGAAAGATTATATGGGTACATTGAATTTGAACCTAATAACGCCATAACCATTAATCATGCTTTGATCGACCGTTACTTAATCGCTGCGCTGATCCTGTGGTTTGATAAAGAATGGATTATTCAGTCGACAAAGCAAAATGCCAAGGACGATTTTGTCTGGAAGCTGGCCAAGGGATCAACAGAATCTCCGGATGAGCTTATTAAAACCGGCGAAATTCTCGGCTTTAACCTGCTTTATTCCTATACCTGCATTGTGGGAAAAATCCACGTCAAAAATTCTGCCTCAGAAAAAGAGCGCAATAAATGGATTATCTCCAATATTGGCTCTCTCAAGGAAGAAATATTGTTTATTGCCTCCGAAATGCATAAGCAAGTTATGTTGACTTATCAGCAAGAACAGCTCATTATTTATCTGGAAAATCAGACAGCCTATTCTGACCAACAAATCAACAAATTTTTAGACAAGGTAGAAAAAAAATTTCAGGCAGTATTTCCTAACATCACCCTGTCCTGGGGAATTAGCGAGAGCAATAACGACCCCACCAACTACCATGAATGTTATATGCATGCCAGGTTGGCTCAAGGATTATGCCCGCAAAAGATTACGCAAAACATCCGGTATACCTATGAGGATACAATACTATTTAAGATGCTGTCCGTCTTAGCAATCGATCAGGATATTATGAAAAGCTCTTTTAGAATCATTCAGCCGATTATCGAGTATGACAATAAGAATCAAACCAACTTACTGACAACACTGAAGGTCTATCTGAAGTCGAAAAACATGTCAGAAACGGCAAGAATCTTACATTTGCACCGGCAATCCCTGCTTTATCGAATTAATAAAGTGGAAGAGCTGACCAGTCTGTCGTTAAAGGATGCCAATAACCTTTTTCTCTTGGAAATCTGTGTGAGACTACATATAAATTTTAATGATTTGAAGTAAATGCTATTGCAATCTAATCATTTGCCTAAAATACAATCAGACCCGGTTATTGCAGTGAAAACAACAAAACCTGCTTTCTTGCCTTACGGCTTGAAAGCAGGTTTTGCAATCTTTCCCGATCTTCCAGAATCCACTAATCAAAAGACGATAAGTTCAATTAAAAAAACTGTAATACAAGCCACCGCCGAGACTTTAAAAAGACTGTTGCCCTGATAGGCAAGAATAATTGCAATAACAAACCCGCCCCAGGCAGACCAACCATTTGCAGTTACGTCCAGAATAGCGGGAAATGTCATCACTGCCAGGGTAACAAAGGGAACATAATACAGAAATGTTTTAACATAGACATTACTGAGGTCTCTTTTTAATAGCGTCAAAGGAATGAGCCGTATCAGGTAGGTTACTCCGGCCATAACCAGTATATACAGATAGAGATTCTCACTCATGGTAATCCGCCTTCCCGGAGTGCGGGAGCAATGCTCCTCCCCTCGGCAGGACAACTTTCAGCCGCTTCCTTCATTGGAAACAGGAATGCCGCCATTCCGGCAATCAGTATTGTCAACAGAATAATTTTAAAGCCCGGAGAAACATACTGGAATACTACTAACTTTGTAAAAAACAGACTTGTTAGCATGGATAATAAAATAATACCAGTCAAAATTCTATTGCCTTTTGCCGGCGGAATAATCACCGCAATAAACATACCGTAAAGGGCAATACTCAAAGCGCTTATTATCCTTTCAGGTAAAACATCCCCGGAAATCACACCAAAAAATGTGCCAAGCGTCCATCCCGGAATAGCGCTGCTCATCAAGCCGTACTGGTAGAACGGATTAAGTTTGCCACTTTTACAAACCGCAACGCCAAAGATTTCATCCGTGACTCCATGCGCCAGCAAAAACCGATGCCAAAAGGGAACTTTGGAATCCAGCTTTTGCGACAGCGCGCACGACATCAGGCAGTATCGCAGGTTTAAAATCAGTTGGGTAGATGCCATTTCCAGATAGGTCGCGGAAGCCCCCATCAACCCTAATGCGGCAAATTGGCCTGCAGAGGTTAGGTTGGTTAAAGAAATAGCCACTGCCTGAAACGGCGTAAGACCGGCCTTCTTAGCAAGCAGACCAAAAGTAAAGGAGACGGCAAAATATCCGAGAGCAATCGGAATGCCATCACGAAAACCATTTTTCCAGTGAATACGATTAGTTTCCATTATTCTCAAACCTCTGATGTCTTAGTCGCTGATCTAGTACTTTATTCTAGCATGTGCATTGACATCAGTAAAACAAATGTTTATTATCTTTATATAAGATATTCTAATATATTAGGAGTAATCTAATGAATTGCTATCACGCTTTTATGACTATACTGGAAACCGGCAGCTTTACCAAAGCAGCTGAAGAACTGGGCTATACACAGTCGGCCATAAGCCAAATGGTGCATTCCCTGGAGAAAGAGCTTGCGACAACCCTGTTGCTGCGTTCGCGCAAAGGAATTGCCCTCACACCGGACGGCGAGGAATTATTGCCTTATATCAGAAGGTTGGCTAATTCACACCGGGAGTTAATGGAAAAACAAAAAGAAATGCGCGGCCTGCAAAGCGGAATCATCCGCATCGGAGTGTTTTCAAGCGTTTCCTGTCATTGGCTGCCTGGATTAATGAAGGACTTTAAAAATCAATATCCGTCGGTAGTTTTTGAACTTCATCAGGGCGAATACACCAGTATTGCAAAATTAGTCAGAGACGGCAGCGTCGATTTCGGCTTCGTCAATCCCTATGCGGTATCGGAGCTAAACACGATTGCTTTAAAACACGATGAAATGTTAGCCGTATTGCCATACAATCACCCACTAAGTGCCTGTGAGCAGGTCTCTTTGGCAGAATTGTCAAGCGAACCGTTCATTCTCCTGGATGAAGGCCAGTTATGCGAGCCGCTGGAATATTTCAAAAAAAATAATTTACAGCCTAACATCCACTATCGCGTTCATGACGACTATACCATTATGTCGATGATTGAAAAAGGGCTGGGAATTTCTATTCTGCCGGAATTGATATTAAATCGAATCAGCTATAATCTTGTAACCAAAAAGATATCGCCTGCCATTGTCCGTACCATCGGTATCGCATTCAAAAATTTTAAGGCATTGCCTATCGCTAGCCGATATTTTATTAGTTTTCTAGTGAAACAGTATGGTGATATTAGTGAATATAAAAATCTCCAGGTAATGTAACTTGTTACCACAATATAGTCACACCCGCGCGGATCACCTGGTGCTTTGCTTTAGCATACAGCAGGTGATTTTTTTATGACCGGAGCTTCATAAAGAAACAACCCAAATAAAGTAAACCACTCTAAGTTCCCTTCTGTATCAAGCAGGGAGTTTAGAGTGGCTGACTTGAAAAATGAGCTGCTTTAGCTTATACGGTTACGCAAAGCAGTCCTGTTTGTACCAAGCCGGAGGTGCCTGGTTTTTTATGCTTCTTGCAAAAACTTTTCCATTCTTTCATGTGTAACGCCATCTTTTTGCGTGCTCTTTGGATAGCATTATCTACCACCTTTTCCTGCAAATCCAGCTTTTGCGCGATTTCCCGCTGTTTATAGCCTTCAATATATAAGCCAATAACTCTTTTCTCCAACTGCGACAAAACATTTGCCAGTTCACCACTAATCCTAGTGATGCTTTCCTTTTCAATAATCATATCGACAGGGTCATTGGCAGAATTCGTATTAAATACCCCTTGTAATTCGAGTTGGCTTCGGTTGTTTGTGTTTGACAACTCAACTATGGCGTTAAGTGAAATTGCTTCATTAAGAATGCCGTGTTTTTTGCGATTGTGCATGGTAACCGCCGATTTAATTGTGTTCTTGATATTAAGCTCGGCAATCAGACGAAAGGAACTGCCGCGAGCCTCATCATAATAACAAACGGCTTTATACAAGCCGATTAAGCCCCATTGGTACAAATCACGGTAGTCACCGCCAGGCAAATAATAGACCTTGACATAGCGCAGAATTATTTTATTATATTTGGATACTATTTTTTCAAACTCCTCATTATTAATTCTTCCGTCATTGTAAAAACACCCTGCCAGCACTCTACCTACCCCTTGTTGTCCAATTTTCATTATTTTCTGCAAGTACCTTTGTCCATTGACTGCTATTTACCTGGTGTTCGTCTGTTATATTGTACTAGCAAAATTCGCGCCAATTTCTGCAAAGTTTATTGTATCAACATTTGTAGTGGTAGAGGTCCTTTCTCCTGCCCCTTCTATCCACACTGACATCGGCCTATTCTTTTTAACTCAACTTTCGCAGAGCCATAATCGACTCAACATCACGATTTAGCCAACACGAATGCATAAAAATAATCTTTCTT